>JAZNBA010000086.1:0-34980 GCA_045586785.1 Eubacteriales bacterium
TATGCGTAGTGTCCTTAAGGACACTACGCAACTAAGTTTGCCCTTGCGGGCAAGTGAAGTTTACTTCGTAAGTGAAGTGATCCTGCGGATCGTGAAGTTTTGCCTTCGGTAAAGTGGGCAAACTTAACTTCACTCGTGCGATAGCACGGACTTCACTGCAAAGCAACTTCACTTTCGCATAAGCGAAAACTTCACTAAATTTGCATTTGTGGCTACAAAAGCAGTGCTTGCAAAGAAAAGAGGACGAGGAGCTTTTACAACTCTTCGTCCTTTTCCCGTCGGTAGGTAACGCACTTTATTACATTTCAAAAACTGTCCTTAAGAATACGCTCCATATGCCGTTGGGGATGACTTTATGTTTAATTATTTCTCCCAAGGGAATACATACTGAGTCAGACCCAGCTCATCGCGAACTGCGGACATCTCAGCCTGTACGGACTCGTTGATCGGAACGCCTGCATGACGAGCGAGACGGATCTCGTGCTCTTTCTCGCCTGCGGTGTAAATGCGCTCAGCACCGGGAGCCTTTCTTGCGGAACGAACCTCACGGATGATGTCGCCTGCCTTCTTGCGGCATGCCTCTTCGCCGAGGAAGTGGTCGGTGTCGATAGCAATGAAGAAGTGACCCAGGTGGAAGGGAACCTTCTTGCCATCCTTAAGGCCTGTCAGAGCCTTGCCGTAGCTACCGTCCTGAAGAGCGGCGGAAAGCAGCTCAACGAACAGAGCAAAGCCGTAGCCCTTGTAGCCTGCGCCCTCTTCGCCGGGGCCGCCGAGAGTGCAGAGAGCAGCCTCGCCGCGTGCCATAGCCTTAAGAGCATCAGCGGAAGTGCCAACGTATGCGTTGCCCTCGGGATTAACAAGCGCGCCTGCGGGAGCGTCCTTGCCAATACGAGAATAATACTCGAGCTTACCGTTCTGATAAGTGGAGGTAGCAGCGTCAAAGTTGAAATCGAAATCCTCATCGGTGGGAACACCCAGAGTCAGGGGGTTGGTACCGAACATACCCTCAACACCAAAGGTGGGGGCAACTGTGGGACGAGCGTTTGTACCGGTCAGACCGATGCAGCCCTGCTTGGTAGCCATAGAGGTGTAGTAGCCTGCGATACCGTAGTGGCAGGAGTTACGAACAACTACCATACCCATACCGTACTGCTTAGCCTTGTCGATAGCCATCTGCATAGCCTTGTATCCGATGACCTGACCCATACCGTCGTGACCGTCAACAACAGCGGTTGTCTCTGTTTCCTTGATGATCTCGAAGTTTGTTACGGGGTTCTGAATGCCCGCCTTGATTCTGTCAAGGTAGATGGGCTTGAAGCGGTTGCAACCGTGGGACTCGATACCGCGCTTGTCGCTCTCGAGAAGAACGTCAGCACAGATCTCAGCATCCTCGCGGGGAATTCCGTAGCCGACGAAAGAGTCGATTACGAAATTTGTGATTGTACTCCAATCGACAATGTTTGTTTTTGCCATTTTTATACTCCTTTTTGCCGCAGGGCGGCACTAAAAATTTGACATTTTTGTAGTGCACATCGTGCACCAAATTATATTTTAGCATATTTGTGTATTTTTTGCAATACATTTATTGAAAAAAGTTTTGGCGATGCGAGATTTATGATATGAATGAATTGTTAATCGTCTGTAAATTAATTTTTATAGGCGTTCAAATTTGAGGAAATACATTCAAAATATATCTCATACATGAGTTTTTTTGACAAAACCTATCATTTATATTATATATAGCGCAAATTGTACAGATCACGCGCTCACAGTTTCGAAATCGTCAAAAACTATTGACAAAATTGAAGATACAATATATAATGAACGTAAATACTGAAAAAGTATCGCTTTTTGGTATAATGATTTCAGAAAAACATATTTAAAGGGAGAAGATCATGAAAAAAGCATTAGTTATTCTGCTCGCTCTGACAATGGTTATGAGCATGATGGCAATCGCTCCTATCGGTGTAGCTGCTGAAGAAGAGTTGGCTGTAGGCGCAGTTGCTGCAGATTATAAGCCCGAGGGCACAGCAATCAATAACGCTGCTGAGTTCGCGGCTATGGCTGCAGACGGCAAGTACTATCTTGCTGCCGATATCACTATCGACGCTACATACAGCGTAAACTTTACCGGTACTCTTGACGGTAACGGCAAGACCATTACTACAAGTGTTCCTGTATTCGCTGAGTTCAACGGAACACTTCTCAACGTAACCGTTAACGGTTTCATTGAGACCACTACAGCTCCTGCTGCAGGCTATGTTGGCGGTATCGCTATCATCGCAGGTAGCACTAACGACACTACCTTCACAAACGTTGCAGGCAAGGTTACCATGACCACCAAGCTGTGCGGTCAGGGCGGCTTCGTAGGTGTTGCTGGTAAGGGTGGCGCTAAGACTACCACAACCTTCACAAACTGCGAGAACTACGGTTACATCAACGGCGGCGCTAACAACGTTAACGGAAGCTCCGGCTTCGTTGCTAACGCAGAGGCTGCTGCAGACAAGACCGGCGTAGTATTCACCGGCTGTACAAACTACGGTGATATGGCAGCCAGTGGTCGTATCGGCGGCTTTGTAGGTACTGCTCACTGTTCCGCAACCTTTACCGATTGCACCAACGAGGGTGAAATTGGTTCTACTCAGTGTATGGCAGGCGGCTTTGTTGGACGTATCAGCCCCAACACCGCAGCATACAAGGATGTTTATTTGTTCGAAAACTGCGTAAACCGCGGTGACGTATACGGCACTTACAACAATACCGCTGCAGGCGTTGGCGGTTTTGTAGGCAACGGCGATGCTGTTGATGAAGTTGTTTTTAAGAACTGTGTAAACTACGGAAATGTAAGTATTACCAACCGCACACATCAGTGTAACGTGGGTGGTATTATGGGTGCCCTTACAACCAATGCTACCAAGTTCGTTGCTGAAAACTGTGTAAACTACGGTCAGATCGGTGTTGAGTCCGATGTTACTTCTACCAGAACCGGAATCAGCCGTGCAGGCGGTATTATAGGTTATATAGGTGCTAAGAAGGTTATTAAGTTTGCTTACTGCTTCAATTACGGAGATATTTACGGTAAGCTGATTGCCGGCGGTATTGCAGGCGTTGGTATGGCTACTCCTTGTGATGATATTACCTACACCGCTTGCGGTAACTACGGTAAGGTTACTGCTAAGTCCTTCGCAGTTGCTACAGGCTCCCGTGCGGGCGGCGTTGTAGGTCACTTTGACCACGCTGCATTCGCAACTCCTATCGTTTCCCACTGCTTCAATCTCGGCACCGTTGACGGTGATGCGTTCGTTGGTGGTCTTGTTGGTTACTCCAACGCTAACCCCAAGTTCCTCTACAACTTCGTAGCAGGTGAAACTCTCAGCACAAGAGCTATCGTAGAGGTTGCTGACGGCGGCGCAGTAAGCGCAGGCTCTCACAGCTATTCCTACGTAGGCGCTAACGGTGTTACCCGTTACTTCCGCGCTCCCGCTGCAGGTAAGGTTGCTATCACAGGCGACACTGTAGTATTTACTTCCAATGCTGCATACAACGTTACCGGTGACGTTACAAACGGCAGTACCGTTGTAAACCGCAAGACATACACCTTTGAAGTTGGTGCTCAGAAGTATGCATTCTATGCACTGGCTGACGGCGTAGTTTCTATCGACGACAGCGCTGCAATGCCCGTTGTTACCGTAAACAATGTGGTTTGCAACGTTATCGAGTGGAACTTCGACGCTACCAACAAGGTACTTACTCTTGACACATATGATCATCCTCTCAGAACTGCCGCATTCGTTTGGGGCCAGCAGAGAGCATTCGAGGTCGATATGAGCAAGAACGTTGTTCTTGAGGACGTAGCTGATATGGCTTCCATCCAGGGCTTTGGTGAGCAGTGGTGGAACATGCCCACTAACACCAAGGGCTACGTTGGAACTTCTGAGGATGACTTTAAATCCGGTAAGGTTGCGTGCGATCTGAACGCTCTTTCCGAAACCGAGATCTTCCGTCAGAATCTGAACGACCGTCTGTTCGTAGTTGACAAGTATCCTACCACCGATGCTACTCACGCAAAGGTAGTTGCACTGGCTACCGGTTATGGCAACCAGCTGTTCGAAATGAACGCAGACGTAACTCCTCCTACAGGCGACAATACCGTTTATGTAATTATCGCTCTGGCAACCTCCGTTGTTGCACTTGGTGCTGTTGCAACCGTTATGGTCGCTAAAAAGAGAAAGCAGAACTGATTTAAATAAAATGTAATAATTTTCACGGAGCGGCATTGCCGCTCCGTGTTTTTTGAATTTTGAAAGCTATACAGTCGGCGGTTATGATTTTAACATTGCCCCAATTTTATACATATTCTGAAATTATTCGCTAATTTACTTGGAAGAAAAATCCTTAATTTCCAACAGAATTGTGAAAAAGTCCACATAAAACGTTAAAAAACAAAAAACTTATTGACATTTTTGCAGCTTTGATGTATAATTACCGAGTAAATCTGTCTAATGCGGTTGCTATATGCAATTGCAAAATGAAAAGGAGAACATCATGAAAAAAGCATTAGTAATTCTGCTTGCTCTGACTATGGTTATGAGCATGATGGCAATCGCTCCCATCGGCGTAGCTGCTGAGGACGAGATCGCTATCGGTTCCGTTGCGGCTGACTACAAGCCTGAGGGCGAAGCTATCAAGACCGCTGCTGATTTCGCGGCTATGAAGGCTGACGGCAAGTACTATCTTGCAAACGACCTCACCATTGAAGAAACCTACATGGAAAGCTTCAAGGGTACATTCGACGGTAACGGCAAGATCATTACCACCACCGTTTCTCTGTTCGAGCAGTTTAACGGTACTCTTAAGAACCTGACTGTTGAAGGTGCTGTTGTTGACAATTCCGCAGCAACCGCAGCTTTTGACGAGGCAGGAAGCCCTATTGCTCACTATGCAGCAAACGAGGCTAACACTCTCATCGAAAACGTATGTAACAAGGCTACCATGACCTCCAATACCAAGGGTATGGGCGGTATCGTCGGTAACGGCGGTGTAGCTAAGGACGTTAAGGGTTACTACTATGTTCTTACTCTTAAGAACTGTGCTAACTACGGTAACATCGCTACTGACTTCGCAAGCGCAAACCTTGACTCCGGCGGACTTATCGCTTACTTCCCCGGCGCAAGAGACACAGGCGACGTTCAGTTCATTATGGAAGACTGCGTAAACTACGGTACTGTAAACGCAATGGGTCGTCCCGGCGGTCTTGCAGGTGTTGTAGAAGGCAGTGCTATCATTACTAACTGTGTAAACAACGGTGCTGTTCAGGCTATCGATAACTACTGCGGCGGTATCGTTGGTCGTTTCGGCGAAAACGCTGCACAGAAGAAGTCCTACGTTATGGAGAACTGTGTAAACAACGGCGAGATCTACTACACCGGTACAAAGACCATTCAGTTGGGCGGTATGGTAGGCTTCACCGGTACCATCGGTAAGCTCCACTTCAAGAACTGCACTAACAATGCTGATATTTCCGCAGCTCAGACCAACGCAAACGCTCAGCTCGGCGGCTTCTTCGGCGGCTGTAACGACTCTTCTAACCCCGACGGTCTCATTCTCTTTGAGAACTGCGTAAACAACGGTAACGTTGGTGTTGACGGTGACTTCAAGGATAACACCTACATCGGCGGTTTTGTTGGTAACCTCAACGGCGCACAGTACACCAAGTTCGTAAACTGCACCAACAACGGTAACATCTACGGTACTACCGATACCAAGAACATTCGTGTTGGCGGTTTCGTAGGTCTTTCCAAGTACGATGTAACCGTCATCAATTCTATCAATAACGGTGACGTAACCTCCAACGATAAGGCGGGCGGTTTCGTCGGTTACATGAACAGCTCCCGTGTTGAGGACTTCGTATTTGAAGGCTGCGGAAACAACGGTGACATCAAGGGCGGCAGCCAGGTCGGCGGTATCATCGGTTATGCAAATACCGGTAAGTACGGTCCCAAGATGACATATTGCTTCACTACAGGTAATATATCCGGTGAAAAGTATGTTGCAGGTCTTCTCGGCTACGCAACCGCTACTGCTGCTGAGTACAAGTACTGCTACGTTGCAGGTGAGATCACTTGTGACACTCCCGCAACCACTGTTGCAAGCGGCGACGCTGTTACATATCAGACTGAGTACACTTTCAACTATAACGATACAGACTACTACTTCTACGCTCCTTATGCAGGAACTGTTACCATCACAGGCAACAATGTAGAGATGGATACAAGCATTATCAATGCTGTTGCAAGCGGCGACGCTGTAGTTAAGGATGCTATGTATACCTTTGAGTATGACGGTGTTACATATCTGTTCACCGCAAGCGCTAAGGGCACTGTTACCATTGACGCCGGCGTTGCTACTATCGGCACGGCTGTTCAGGCACTGGTTCCTTACGCTGATGTTGTTGACATTGAAGTATACGATCACAGAATCAACACCTACGCTATCATGTGGCAGGACCGTTCCAACTGTGAGATGAACTTCGACACAGTGATTATTGAAGAAGGCGCAGCAGGTCTTGATTATTCCTACGGCGCAGGCGGATGCCGTTCCGTATACACTTCCGACAACGCTATCGCTAAGCGTGCACACGCTGATTTCGTTTCCGGTGCAGTTGCATACGAACTGAACGCTATGGCAGGCAAGGACGTATTCCGTCAGAACCTGATCGCAACTATCTTCACAGTTGACGAGTATCCCACCACAGACGAAACTCACGCAAAGGTATTCTCTCCCTCTACCGGCAACTACACCAACCAGCTGTTCGAGATGAACCCCGACGTAACTCCTCCCACAGGTGATGCTACTGTTTACGTAGTAATCGCTCTGGCAGTTGCTACTGTTTCTCTCGCAGCTCTCGCAGTTGTTAAGAAGAGAAAAGAGAACTAATTTAAATAAAATGTAATAATTTTCACGGAGCGGCATCGCCGCTCCGTGTTTTATTGGTTACCAAAATCCACAGGCGGTTACGGTGGTTTTTTATTTGTTAATCTTTTGTTAATAATTTGTACATAATTTGTCTCAAAAGTATTGACATAATGTAAAATAGGTGGTATAATAAGGATGACGCGAATGGCTTGACGCAAAAATGTCTGAATTATGAATAAACTATCTACATATCGTAAATTCGATAAAATGCAGATTAAAATTTCGAAATTTCTATTGACATTCAGCATAAAGTCATATATAATAGGAGGCGTATATGGCAAGGTACGCCCGAAGTGTCGAAAAATTGCCGTGTACTAATTTTGAATGTTTTTTTAAAAATATTAAAAAGGAGAACATCATGAAAAAAGCATTAGTAATTCTGCTTGCTCTGACTATGGTTTTGAGCATGATGGCAATCGCTCCCATCGGCGTAGCTGCTGAGGACGAGATCGCTATCGGTTCCGTTGCGGCTGACTACAAGCCCGAAGGAACAGCAATCAAGACAGCTGAGGAATTCGCAGCTATGGATCCCGCAGGTACATATTACCTTGCAAATGACATCACTATTGATGCAACCTATGCATCCAGCTTTACCGGCACATTCGACGGTAACGGTAAGACCATTACAACAACTGTTCCTGCATTTATGGAAGTTAATGGTACTATCAAGAACCTGACTGTTGAAGGTAACATTTCCTCTGAGGCGGGTATCGGTTATGACAGCAATGCTGTTTCCACCGGTGATCCTGCTCTCAACTACATTGCAGGTGTTGCTTGTGCTGCGGCTACTACAACCAGCACATATTTTATCAACGTTTGCAATAAGGCATCTCTCGCTTCCAACGTAAGCGCTAAGGGCGGTATCGTTGGTGTTGCATGCCCCACTGCTAAAGCAGAGGATGGTATTACTGTAAACTTTACCGATTGCGCTAACTATGGCTCTATTATTGGCAAGCATGACAGTAGAACCGACTGCGATAACGGCGGTATTCTTGCATTCTTGGGTGGTGCTGCAAACACTGAAGTAACATATGCTTACTTCACCAACTGCTATAACTACGCTACCATCAATGCGGGCGGTCGTCCCGGTGGTATCGGCGGTTATCTCCGTGTTTCCGTTACAATCAAGAACTGCCACAACTACGGTGACATTCTGTCCACCTCCAACTACTGTGGTGGTATCGTTGGTCGTTGCGGTACAAACGGCGGTCACAACAATTACGTATTCACCGACTCTTCCAACAGCGGTGACGTAAGCGTATTCTCCGGACAGGGCGCAGGCTTTGTTGGTTACTCCGGCGCTTGTGATTCTTACACATTCAAGAACTGTGTAAACAATGGTAGCGTTTATGCTGAGAAATCTCAGGCAACTACCAAGAATATCGACCTTGCAGGCTTCCTTGGCAATGTGCGTCAGACTGGTAGCGATTACGTTGATACCATTTATTTTGAGAACTGTGTAAACAACGGTACTATCGGCATTAAGGGCCTGGTTGGCGGTCAGAGTGGTAACGCTCGTTATTGCTCCGGCTTTGTTAACAAGCCCCGTGTTGAAAAGTCCTTTACAATGATCAACTGCATTAACAACGGTGAGATTTATGCTGACGGCGTAACTCAGGGCGGTAGTAACGCAGCAGGTCTGGTTGCTCTCGTTCTGTTTAAGGATGCCAATAACGAAGGCGCTAAGTTTGTCAACTGCGTAAACAACGGTAACGTTGTTTCTACAGGTAAGGCAGGCGGCGTTGTAAGTGAAGTTGGCGCAGATAAGCAGTACGGTAACGTTGAGTTTATTGGCTGCGGTAACAACGGTAACGTTCTTTCCGAAACAAACAACGCAGGTGGCGTTATTTGTTACGTTTACGGTACACAGTACGAAGGCGCTGACTTCAAGTACTGCTTCAATACCGGTGCTGTTGAGTCTAAGACCAGCTACGCAGGTGGTATTCTTGCTTACTCCAACGACTATGCTGTAACTACCAATATGCAGTACTGCTATTCTGCAGGTAAGGTTACCAGTGGCAAGGCTGCAGCCGGCGACTTCGGCACAGGCGTTGTTGACGGTGTAGTAAAGGCTATTTCTATCTACACTTACACCAACAGCCTTGGCAATACCAAGTACTTTGTTGCTCCCGCAGCAGGTAAGGTTACCATTGCTAACGACGTAGTTACATTTACAGCTGACGCTGCATATAACTACACCAATGAGAACGTTGTAAACGGCGAAACCCTTGCAGGTGCTAAGAGATACGGTTACACCGATACTCTCGGCAATAAGTGGGTATTCATGACCAGCAGCGCAGTTTCCGGTGTGGTAGCTATTACCGAGAATGCAGGCGCAGCTCCCACTATCGTTTGCGGCGGCTATACTCTCCACGTTATGCCTTGGAATGTTACTGCCAACACCACTGCTGAGCTGATGCAGTTTGACGGCAATCCCAGTGCAACCGCACTTATGTGGAACAACAAGGGTCAGCAGGACTTCTCCAACAACAACTACGTTCTTGAAGGAATTGCTACTTCCGCTTACGTTTGCGGTGTTGGTGCATCTTGGGGCGCTATGCAGAGCGACATTGGCGTTAACTACGTTAAGGAGGATGCATTCGCTTCCGGCGAGATCGCATACCTGCTCAACGAGGCTGTAGGTGAGAACGTATTCTATCAGAACCTGAACGAGAAGCTGTTTACTGTAGACACATACCCCACTACCGATGCTACTCACGCAAAGGTTGTTAAGCAGGGTAATGTTTACGGCAACCTGCTGTTCGAGGAGAACGCTGATGTAACTCCTCCCACAGGTGATGCTACCGTTTATGTAGTAATCGCGCTGGCAGTTTCCACTGTTTCTCTCGCTGCTCTCGCAGTTGTTAAGAAGAGAAAAGAGAACTAATTTAAATAAAATGTAATAATTTTCACGGAGCGGCATTGCCGCTCCGTGTTTTTTGTTAATCTTTTGTTAATAATTTGTACACAATTTGTCTCAAAAGTATTGACATAATGTAAAACAGGTGGTATAATAAGGATGATATGGATGACTTGACGCAAAAATGTCCGAATTATGAATAAACTATCTACATATCGTAAATTCGATGAAATGCAGATTAAAAATTTCGAAATTTCTATTGACATTTCGCATAAAGTCATATATAATAGGAGGCGTATATGGCAAGGTGTGCTCGAAGTGCCTAAATTTTGCCGTATGATACTCTTGAATGTTTTAAAAAATTTTAAAAGGAGAACATCATGAAAAAAGCATTAGTAATTCTGCTTGCCCTGACAATGGTCGTTTCTATGTTCGCAGTAGCTCCTATGAGCGCATCTGCCGCTGAAGAACTGACTGCCGGTCAGGTTGCTGCAGACTACAAGCCTGAGGGCGAAGCTGTTAAGACAGCTGAAGAGTTCCTCAACATGAAGGCTGACGGTACATACTACCTGGCCAATGACATTACCCTTGATGAAACTTATTATGACAGTTTCACCGGTACATTTGACGGTAACGGCAAGACCATTACCACAAGTGTAACCATTTTCGACAACCTCGACGGTACCGTAAAGAACCTTATCATTGCAGGTTCCATCACTATCGACGCTGCTCTTCTGGGCACTATCGGTGATAACGTTACCGGTGCTCTGGCTCATTACGCAGCTGTAAACGCAAACGCTACCATTGACAACGTTTGCAACAACGCTCCTCTTACCTCCTACGCTTGCGGTATGGCGGGCATGGTTGGGCGCGGCTCCGACTCCAGCGAGTACACTCTCACTATTAAGAACTGCGTAAACAACGGTAACATCACCACCAACTGCGCAACTACCTCCAACTATGACTCCGGAGGAATGGTTGCTTCTTTCCGCGGTGTTAAGGCTAACCCCGAAGCACAGCTTATTATCGAGAACTGTGTAAACAACGGTACTATCAATGCTGACGGTCGTCCCGGCGGTATCGTAGGTAACACCGATACTTCTACAACCATTATCAACTGCACCAACAATGGTGACGTTCAGGCTATCTATAACTACTGCGGCGGTATAGCAGCTCGTTTCGGCGCTGACGATTACAAGGATGCTAAGTTCTACGTAGAAAACTGCGTAAACAACGGCAGACTGTCTCAGTCCTGCTCCAAGCTCAATCCCGATGGCAAAAACCCCTACAAGACCGCACAGATCGGCGGTATGTCCGGTTATAACGGCAACTCTGCTCAGCTGTACTTCAAGAACTGTATAAACAACGGTGAGATCGTTGCAGAGTGCAAGCTGTCTCCCGCTAACCTTGGCGGTATGATGGGTGCTAACAAGGCTGATATCAAGGTTGTTATTTTCGAGAACTGTGTAAACAATGCTAATATTACCGGCGAAGGTCTTGTTGGTAAGAACATTCAGTGCGGCGGTATGGCAGGTATTGCATACGCTTCCGAAAAGCTCGAGTACATCAACTGCGTAAACAACGGTGACATTTATGCCAGCGTTGCAAGCGGCACAACCTATGCTCGCGCTGCAGGTCTCTGCTCTAACAACCAGCTCAAGAACGGTGGTAACACCGAAAAGAAGGTTGGTTACTGCCTCGTTACCGGTTGTATCAACAACGGTGACCTTACTGTTGAGAACTTCGGTTCTAACCCCGGTTCCGCTAACAACAATGCCGGCGGTATGTTCGCATACTGTCTCGGCGGCGTTTGGTACGGCGCGAAGATCGAGTACTGTGCTAACTACGGTGATATCACCAGTCCCAGCATGGTAAGTGGTCTTATCGGTTATATCAACTCCAACCACTCCGTCATCCGTTATAACGTTGTAGCAGGTAAGCTGACCAACACCACTGCTCCTACTACTGTTAAGACAGGTGACACAGTTGCTGCTCAGGTTCAGTACACCTTCAACCATAACGGCACTGATTACTATTTCTACGCTCCTCTCGCAGGCGTTGTAACCATCAATGGCGCTGATGTAACTGTTGACGCTCTTGAAAATCTGGCTATCAATGACGCTCCCGCTGCCGGCACCAAGCTGACAAAGGACGCTCTCTACTACACCGACGACAGCAAGACCTACGCTTACCGTGCAGGTCAGGCAGGCGCTCTGGGTGAGGTCAGCATGGATGATATGAATGTTGTAGTTGGTAACTCCAAGTATTCTATCTTCGAAGTAGCTAAGGTTACCGGTGTTAACGTATATGATCACGAGATCGGTACAAGATCTCTTGTATGGAGCAACGCTAACAACTTCTACATTGATCCCACTGCTAACGCAGTTGAGATTGGTACCGGTGACATCGACTACGTAATGGGTTGCACTGATAAGATCTGGGCAGTCATTACATCCGACAATGGTGCTGTTAAGTACACCAAGGCACAGTTCGCTTCCGGTGAAGTTGCATACGCTCTCAACCAGATGATCGGCGAGACCAAGTTCTATCAGAACCTGATTCCTTCCATCTTTGTTGTTGACCAGTATCCTACTCCCGATGCAACTCACGCAAAGGTATTCTCTCCCTCTGCAGGCAACTACACCAACCAGCTGTTCGAAATGAACGCTGACGTAACTCCTCCCACAGGTGATGCTACTGTTTACGTAGTAATCGCTCTGGCAGTTGCAACTGTTTCTCTCGCAGCTCTCGCAGTTGTTAAGAAGAGAAAAGAGAACTAATTAAAAATTAACAGTTTTCATGGGGTGGCTTTGCCACCCCGTGTTTTTTTCTTCCAATATAATAAAAATTGCAAAAAACACTTGCAAAAGTTATCGAAATACTGTATCATATAAATATAAAAAATTTACGGAGGACTATTACTTATGGGAACAAAACCTTCTGATATCGTAAGAATCGGTATTATCGGCTGTGGCGGTATTGCCAACGGCAAGCATATGCCCTCACTGTCCAAGCTTAAAAACGTTGAAATGGTCGCTTTCTGCGACATAGTTGAGTCTCGCGCCAATGCTGCAAAAGCAAAATACGGTACGCCCGATGCTGCCGTTTACACTGATTATAAAAAACTGCTTGAAGATACTACTATTGATGTGGTTCACGTCTGCACGCCCAACCGTTCACACAGCTTTATAACTGTGGACGCACTGGAGGCAGGTAAGCACGTTATGTGCGAAAAGCCTATGGCTATCAACTCTGTTGAGGCAAAGAAAATGCTGGATGCCGCAGAGAGAACGGGTAAGAAACTGACCATCGGTTATCAGACCCGTAACCGCGCTGATGCGGTCTATCTTAAGAAGCTGGTTGACGACGGTATGTTCGGTGATATCTACTACGCGAAGGCAACCGCACTTCGCCGTCGCGCAGTGCCTACCTGGGGCGTGTTCCTTAACGAATATGAGCAGGGCGGCGGTCCCCTTATCGATATCGGAACTCACGCTCTCGACCTCACACTTTATATGCTGAACAACTACAAGCCCAAGTATTGCGTCGGCACCACGTTCCACAAGCTTTCTCAGGGCGATAAAGAGCACCAGGGCAACGCATGGGGCAACTGGGATCCCGAGAAGTTCACTGTTGAGGGCTCCGCTTTCGGCTTCGTAGTTATGGAAAACGGCGCGACTATAAATCTTGAGTCGTCCTGGGCACTCAACGTGGCTGATCCCCGCGAGGCAGTGACCTCCTTCTGCGGAACTCTGGCGGGTGCGGATATGGACAATGGATTGCGCATCAACGGCGTTGCTCACAACGCGCAGTATGAGTTCAAGCCCAACCTTGACGCAAAGGGTGCGGCATTCTACGACGGAAACGGCAACGAATCCCCCGCTGACCGCGAGGCTCGTCTCTGGATCGATGCTGTTGTTAACGATACCACTCCTCTCGTAACTCCCGAGCAGGCATACGTAGTAACTCGCATACTTGAGGGCATCTACACCTCCGCCAAGACAGGCGACATTTACAGATTTTGATTTTGAACAGAGGTAATAAAAATGAAACTTAGTGTACTTGCAAATCTTTACGGCGCAAAGTCGCTGGACGAAACTCTGAGCATACTTAAGGGCCTTGGAATCAGCACGGTTGAGATCGGCGCAGGCGGTTATCCCGGCAAGGCGCACTGCAATCCCGCAGAGCTTCTGGCTGACCAGGCTAAATACGACGAATTTGTAGCTACGTTTAAGAAATATGACGTTGAGATCTGCGCGCTGGCTTGCCACGGCAACCCCGTTCATCCCGACAAGGCAATCGCGAAGTCCTACGACGAGGACTTCCGCAACGCAATTCTGCTGGCTGAAAAGCTGGGCGTTGATACAATTATCGGTTTTTCCGGCTGTCCCGGTGACAGCGAGAGCTCCAAGTACCCCAACTGGGTAACCTGCCCTTGGCCCGAGGATTTCCTCGCGATACTGGATTGGCAGTGGAATGAAGTTCTGATCCCTTATTGGAAGGAAATGGCCGCTTTTGCGCTCTCTCACAAGGTAACTCATATCGCTTTTGAGATGCACCCAGGCTTCTGTGTTTACAATCCCGAAACGCTCAAGCGTCTGCGTGCCGCTGTCGGTGACGTTATCGGCGCAAACTTTGACCCGTCCCACCTTATCTGGCAGGGAATGGATCCCGTTGCCGCTATACGTGAGCTGGCAGGCATGATCTACCACGTCCACGCAAAGGACACCAAGGTAGACGCATACAACACCGCCAAGAACGGCGTGCTGGATACCAAGCACTACAGCGACGAGCTGCATCGCGCGTGGGTATTCCGCACCGTTGGCTACGGAAACGGTGAAACCTACTGGCGTGACCTTGTAAGCAATCTGCGCCTCTGCGGCTACGACAAGGTGCTGTCCATTGAGCACGAGGACAGCGTAATGACCATCGACGAGGGCCTGCGCAAGGCAATAGATTTCCTGCAGAAGGTAACCATTTTCGAAGAAAAGCCCACCACAATGAGCTGGGCGTAAGCAATAAAGTCAAAAGGACCTTTTTCGAAAGGTCCTTTTGAACATACGGAGAGCTTTTATGAAGAAAACAAAAATTGCGATTCTGATAATGGTAGCCGTGTGCTGTGTCATAATGGCACTCATTGACGGCGTTATACAGCCGGGTTATTGGGCGAAAAGCGGCATTAAGTTGGCGCTTTTTCTTGCCGTGCCGCTGATCTTTTCCCGCCTTGACAAAAATGTGCTGATATCCTCACTGTTTCGCTTTGAGAAAAAATCCTTCGGACTTGCCGCGGCGGCAGGCGCGGCGGTGTTCGCGGTCATACTCGGTGGATATTTCGCGCTGCGAGACGTGTTTGACTTTTCGGGCATCGTCACCTCGCTGACCGACGGCGCGGGAGTGGGTAAGCACAATTTTATATTTGTAGCCATATATATCGCCGTCGTTAACTCATTTTTGGAGGAGTTTTTCTTCCGCGGCTTTGCGTTTCTGACGCTTAAAAGGTGCGCGTCAAGACCTTTTGCGTATATTTTCAGCGCGGCGGCTTTTTCGCTTTATCACGTGGCGATGATGATAGGCTGGTTTGGTTTTGGACTATGGCTGCTGGTCATGCTGGGGCTTGTGGCGGGCGGCGTCATTTTTAACTATTTCAATGAACGCTCGGGCACGGTGTACCCCTCGTGGCTTGTACATATGTGCGCAAATCTTGCCATCAATATTATCGGAATAATACTTATTTACGGCTGAAATTGAAAAATATTGCAAATACTATTGCAAATAATGTATCATATATGTTATAATATAATGTAACTGACTTGTAAAAATTTAATTGTAAAGCGCGTATGCGCGGGAGGTCACATTTGATTATCGCACTTGAAGATGCAAAATATAAGCTTATCGGTCTGCGCGAGGACTTGGCGGAGCTGGGCTCGGCACTTCGCATTGAGGAGCTGAGAGAAAAGGTTGTCGAGCTTGAAAAGCAGACGCTTGACGCTGATTTCTGGTCCAATCAGGACAATTCCTCCAAGGTACTGCAGACTATCAAGCAGTCCAAGGACAAAATAGAGGGCTACGACGCGCTGTGCACACGTCTTGAGGATGCCATCGCGCTGGCTGAAATGGCGATTGAGGAGAACGACGAGGGCTCCGTAGGTGAGGTTCAGTCCGAGCTTGACGCTATTATTGAAGAAAAAGAGACAAAGAGAATAGAGATACTGCTGTCGGGCGAGTACGACCGCAACAATGCTATCGTCTCCTTCCACCCGGGTGCGGGCGGTACCGAGGCGCAGGACTGGTCGCTTATGCTTTACCGTATGATCACTCGTTGGGCAGAACGCCACAACTTCAAGGTCAAGCTGACCGACTGGCTGGACGGTGAAGAAGCGGGTCTGAAGAGCGCTACTATAATGGTCGAGGGCGAGAACGCTTACGGATATCTCAAGAGCGAGCACGGCGTGCACCGTCTTGTCCGCGTTTCTCCCTTTGACTCGTCGGGACGCCGTCACACTTCCTTTGCTTCTATCGAGGTAATGCCCGAGTTTGACGAGCTGGACGACATCGTTATCCGTGACGAGGACTATGATTTCATGCCCTTCCACTCCAGCGGTGCGGGCGGTCAGAACGTAAACAAGGTCAGCTCGGCAGTTCGTATTCTGCACAAGCCCACGGGCATTGTTGTTACTTGCCAGACCGAGCGTTCTCAGCTTCACAACAAGGAAACCGCTATGCGTATGCTGAAGTCCAAGCTGATGGAGATCAAGATCCGCGAGCGTCTGGATACTATCGACGAGGTCCGTGGCGTTAAGACTAATATCGAGTGGGGCAACCAGATCCGTTCTTACGTATTTATGCCTTACACTCTTGCCAAGGACACCCGTACAGGCTACGAGGACGGTAATATCAACGCTGTTATGGACGGAGAGATAGACGGATTTATCAACGCTTACCTCAAGATGAGCGCAAAATAATCTGTTAAATAATAAATAATAGGAGAATACCTTAATGAAAAAGCTTATTGCCGCACTCCTGCTTCTTACAATGGTGTTGTCAGCACTTGTGGCTTGCGCTAACACAGACAACGGTGATAATGTGACATCAGGTGCGGATACTACTGCCGCAATATCTCCTGCAGATACGAGCGCATCGGTTGACAGCGAAGCTGATGTTACTACCGAAGCGTCCGAGTACGTAAAGCCCGAGGCAGATTATACGGGAAAAACATTTACGTTTTCTTCAATAAAGTATGACAACCCCAACTGGATAGCTACGTCTTACGTTGAGGCGGCCAAGCCCGATATAAACGGAGATGCTATAAACGATGCTATATATGAGCGTGTTGTTGCAACCGAGGAGACACTTGGCATAACCGTTGAAAGCAATATTTTCACCAGCAGCAATTCCATTATGAATATGGTCATGGCAGGTGACTACGTTGCCGACTGCATTATACTTGAAGGACTTGCGTTTGCCTCCACACTTCCAAAGGGATTGCTCAGAGACCTCAATGAGATAAGTACACTGGATCTTGAAGCTTCCTGGTGTAATCAGAATGCGTCCGCATCTCTGTCGCTGGGCGGCAAGCTGTACGGCGCGGTAGGCGATATCTCTCCTATGGGTCTGCTTGCGGCTAACTGTGTTTATGTCAATCGTGCGCTGCTGAACACCGCAGGACTTGGCGACCCCGCCGAGCATGTAAACTCCGGCAAATGGACGTACGATATGATGGAGCAGATGGGCCGCGCTGTTGCCAACGACGTTAACGGCGACGGCGTTATGAATGAAGAGGATATATTCGGTCTCGATAGTGAGCCCATCGGTTATATCGCGGTAGGCTCCTGCGGCGTTACATACACAAAGAAAGACAGCAACGATATGCCAATTTTGGCATTGGATCAGGAGCGTGCTATCGCGGCTGTGGAAAAGCTTGTTCCTCTGTTCCGCGACAAGGATATCACGCTTTATTCTCAGGATTACACGGGTGGGGGATATAAGAATATTTTCCGCGAGCTTATCGTTCAGAAGTTCATTGAAGATGAGATACTGTTTGTAAACAACTGGCTGTGCGTAGCCCTTGAGCTTCGTGGCATGGACAGTGACTTCGGTCTGTTGCCTCCCCCCAAGTTTGACGAACAGCAGGAAAAGTATATGGTATATAACTCTCCCTCATGGACTACCTATGCGGCTGTTCCCAAGACGGTCAAGGACGAAGACCTCGATTACGTAGGCGACGTTATGAATGCGCTGGGTTATTACGGTAATGAGCATATATATACCGCGCTTATTGATAAAACTATCACATATAAGTCGCTTCGAGATGAGGGCAACAAGCAGATGATGGAGCTTATATATGCAAACCGTGTATATGACCTTGCCGATATATACGATTTTGGTAGTGTTCAGGCTATGATGAATAAGTTTATATCCTCGAACTCCACTAATTTTGCATCAACATATAAGGGACAGTCCAAGGTTATCGAAAGAAAGATACAGGAAATAGTTGATTCTTTGGAATAACTCTACAAAAAATATCCGCCGACTTGGGCGGATATTTTTTGTCTTTATTTTTTATCCCTGATGCGTCGTGCGTACTCCGCGGCGGCAGATTCGGTCTTGTTTTCCCCGGGAACGTAGTATTTTCTGCCGCGCAGGTCGGCGGGCAGATATTGCTGCTCAACGTAGTGGTTGGGGTAGTCGTGGGGATACTTGTAGCCCTTGAAAAGCGGGCTTTGCAGATGCAGAGGGATCTCGGTGCCAAGTCCCTTTTTGATGTCCTCGGCGGCGGCGTTTGCGGCGGCGTATGCCGAGTTGGACTTGGGCGCGGTCGCCAGCATTATTGCGGCGTTAGCGAGGGGCAGGCGCGCCTCGGGCATACCCAGCTCACGTGCCGACATACAGCAGGCGTAGGTGATGGATGCCGCCTGTGGGTAGGCAAGTCCTATATCCTCATTGGCGATGACCTGCAGGCGGCGGCAGACGGAGATCAGCTCGCCCAGCTCCAGCAGTTTGACGGTGTAAAATACAGCCGCATCGGGGTCGGAGCCGCGAATGGACTTTTGCAGGCAGGACAGCAGGTCGTAGTGTGTGTCGTCATTGAAATTGCCAACACCCGAGTTGAAGGAGTCTACCGCCTCGCGGGTTATAACGTCGTCAGATGCATAAAACGCGTTTTCAAGCAGATTTATTGAACGGCGCACATCGCCTCCTGCGCTTGAGCCGATGTAGCGAAGCACTTCGTCCTCGGCAGTTTTCGACAGTGCAGAGGAGTCGTTCATGTAATTCAGCGCGCGGCGCAGTGCCAGTGCTATGTCGTTGGGCGAGACAGGCTTGAACTCAAACAGCGAGGAACGGGAGATTATTGCGTTGTAAACGTAAAAATGCGGGTTTTCGGTGGTGGATGCGATAAGCGTGACGCGGCCGTCCTCGATATATTCAAGCAGCGATTGCTGCTGCTTGCGGTTGAAATACTGTATCTCATCAAGGTACAAAAGAATTCCGCCAGCGCCGAAAATATTGTTGGTCTGTGCCATAATATCCTTGACGTCGGAAAGCGATGCCGTGGTGGCATTAAGACGGTAAAAAGCCATATCGGTTCGCTCGGCTATTATGGTGGCGGCGGTGGTCTTGCCCGTGCCGGGAGGACCGTAGAATATCATATTTGTAACTCTGCCGCTCTCTATCATGCGGCGTATGACGCCGCGCTCACCGAAAAGGTGAGACTGCCCCACTATGTCGGAAAAGTCGCGGGGGCGAAGAAGGTCGGCAAGCTGTGTGTTTTTCATTGAAATTCACCTCGGAGAAGCGTTCTTGTACATATTATACCATCAGAGCGGCAATAGCGCAAGTGGAAAAGGTATTTTTTATGCGATTTTATACAAATTCAGAGGTATTTTTTTATACAAAAAATCACTTGAAAAGCCGAGCGAAGTGTGATAAAATATATGAACTAATGTTTCCGTTTGTTGGAATATATTATCCTGAGGTATCGCCGACGCGGCGAAATTCAAAGCCTCGGGTCAAAAGAAAGGTTGAAGCAATGAAGCTTTCCACTAAACTGCTTGCTCTCGTGATGGCACTTCTTATGCTGTCCACCGCGATGATGCTGACATCTTGTGATAATGGAAGCACTCCGGCAGGTGACGACACCACCACCGCTGCTCCCGCAGACACTACCACAGCTCCCACCGCCGATACGACTACTACCGTCGTAGAGGACGATACTCCCAAAGACCTCGTTATGATGGCTAACGGCGAGTCCTTTATGCGTGTCGTTCGTGATGAAGACGCAGCTGCAGGCTCTGTCCAGGTCAATTGCGCGTCCGATATCCGTCAGGCTATCGAGGATGCTACCAATGTAGCTCCCAAGATCGATACCGACTGGGTAAAGAGAGGCGAGGACTACAATCACGATTCTCTTGAGATACTTGTAGGTCTTACCGGTTACAGTGAGTCTATTGACACTTTGGCTCAGATCTCCTACGGTGAATACCTTGTTAAGGTGGTCGGAAATAAGCTGGTTATTGCCGCTTATTCTGATTCCGCGCTTTATGAGGCTTGCCGTCAGGTAAAGAAGCTGATCAAAGAAAACTCCAGCGAGGGTAACCTTGTTATTCCCGCAGATACTCATTTTGAGGGCGTTACCGATGCTATGCTCAATACTTTGCCCACATATGAGAACGGCACATTCAGCTCCACCTACGTTTGCGGCGGCGACGCAACCCTGCTGCTTGTAAATGATACCACTATGGATGCATATTCCGCATACCTGACAAAGCTCGAGAGTGCAGGCTGGACCAAGTACACCACAAATGATGTTGACGGTAACAGCTTTGCTACATATACCAACGATAAGTACACACTTAACCTCGGTTACTATAATTATGAAAAGGCTTCCCGTATCATCATCGAGCCTCTTGCAAAGCCCGTTGGTCTGAAGGAAGACAACGTATACGAAAAGAGAACAACAACTCAACTTACAATGCTGGGTCTTGAGTATCAGAAGAGTGACGGTTCTTACTACTCTAACGGTCTTAGCTTGCTTATAAGACTGTGTGACGGACGTTTCATCGTTGTTGACGGCGGCGGTAACACCACACAGCATACCAATGTTCTGCTCAACGCTCTTAAAGAGCAGTCCAAGGACTACCTCAAGTCGGGCGAGAAGATCACCATCGCGGCTTGGATCATTACCCATGCTCACGGTGACCACTCGGGTATGATCGGTAAGCAGTACGGCAAGTTTACAGGCATGAAGGTTGAAAGATTCCTTGTCAACTTTATTTCCGACACCGAGAGAACCAAGGCTATGAATTCCTCTCAGTACAGTGGCAACTGGAGCAACGGTGAGGGCGGCGGTTGGACTCAGGTAATTACCGCGGCTAACGCACTCAAGGCTGACGTTCAGTATGTACACGTAGGTCAGGTTCTGTACTATGCAGACCTTAAGATTGACGTTCTGTACACCATCGAGAGCTTTGCTCCCAAACTCTGTAACGCATTCAATACCACATCTATTACCATGAAGATGACATTCGATGCCGGCGATACCTTCCTTATGACAGGTGACACCACCGGTAACGGTATGCAGATCGCGGCTAAGATGTTCCCGAACTATATCAAGTGCGATATGCTTCAGGTATGTCACCACGGTTATTCCACATGGGGCAACGACTCCGGTATGATATTCGCATACAGGACAATATCTCCCCCTGTAGTTCTGTGGCCTCAGGGTACTACCGCATATCCTAAGTATAAGACCAAGTCTTATAATGTTGTTCTGTTCTCACCCGACGAGGGCGGTCAGAATAAAAACTTCAAGGAGATATACGTTGCAGGTTCCGAGGGCGATCAGGTAATCGTTCCTATTCCTTATACAATAGGTACCGCAACCGAGATCAGAAAGTAATAATTTTAAGAGAGCGCGAATTCGCGCTCTCTTTTTTTGTATGACGAAAACCCCGTCATAGTGGCGGGGTTCAAAAAAGGTTAACCGATGAGAAGAAAAACTGAGGCGGAGTGTCAAATAGCCTTCTCCAGCGGAGAAGGTGGCACGCGAATGCGTGACGGATGAGGAGATCATTTTTCTGTAGATTATCTGTAGAAGGATAATGTTGTAAAAATCAAATCATTTTATAGATATTATGTCTTCAAAATGGTGCTCTCCTCATCCGTCAGCCTACGGCTGCCACCTTCCCCGCTGGGGAAGGCTAACAAAAATGACGCTTCACGAGAAAATAAAAACAATTCAACCCGTTTACGGGTGGCAAGTAACAGTTGCATGGCTGGCAGGCCAATAAAAAGCGCACTTGTGCGCAGCCAGTAGTATTAGGGCTTTGCCCGAAACTGAAATACCACCCGCTATGCGGGTGGATTTTTATTAGTTTATTATTGCATTGACGAGGGTTTTATGTTACAATGTAGTAGATAACACGGTATAATACCGGGAATAGAGAGGGATACATGGAAATGAAATTTTCATTAAAGCTGACAGCGTTACTGATGGCGCTTTTGATGTTGCTGTCAATATTTGCACTTACATCCTGTGATAACACACAGCCGCCTGTGACAAGTGACGAAACCACTACACCTGTGGCGGATACCACAGTAGCACCCGACACTACAGCAGACACAACCACTGCTGCGAAGGCATCGAGCGATCTTGTTATGATGCAGGACGGCGCTTCGTTTGTGACTATTATTCGTGACGAGGATGCCAAGAACGGGGATATGGAGGTCGAGTGCGCTACAGACCTGAGAAAGCATATCGAGAACAAAACGGGACTGTCTCCTAAAATATCCACAGACTGGATAAAGGCAGGTCAAGAGTATGACAGTGAGACTCTGGAAATACTCGTTGGAAATACGGGATATAATGAATCCGCGACGGCACTTGAGGGCCTTGCATACGGTGAATACCTTGTCAAGGTCATTGGCAATAAGCTGGTGCTTGCCGCATATTCCGACGACGCACTTTATGAAGCGTTCAGAGCTACCAAAAATCTTATAAACCAAAACTCAAGCAAGGGTAGCCTTGTTATTCCGGCAGATACCGAGCTCAGAGGAACAACAAGCACAATGCTTGACTCTTTGCCGATATACGAGGACGCTACATTCAGCAGCACATACGAGTGCGGCGGCGACGCAATGCTGGTCATTATGAATGATACCGACATGACCGAGTTTAATAAATATATGACCAAGCTTGATGGCGCGGGCTGGACTCAGTATACCACCAATACTTTTGGTGAAAACAAGTTTGCCACTTATACCACCGATAAGTATACAATCAACGCCGGCTATTACAACTATGAAAATGCGGCGCGTATCATTATCGAGCCGCTGGCAAAGCCCGTCGGACTTGAGTCTGACAACAAATATGAAAAGGTCACTACCTCTCAGATAACCATGCTGGGTGTTGAATATATCAACAGCAGTACTAAAGAGTACGTTTCCAACGGACTCAGTATGCTCATAAGACTTGAGGACGGCCGTTTTGTAATCGTTGACGGCGCTTTCAACAGCAACGCCGGCTCCAAATCGGCAGATCTGCTTATAAACGAGCTAAAGGAGCAGTCCAAGGACTATCTGAAGCCGGGCGAAAAGATAACCGTTGCTGCGTGGATCATTACTCACGCTCACGGTGACCACTACGGCATGATAAATAAGCATTACAGCAAATTTGCGTCCATGAAGGTTGAGAAGTTCTTTGTCAACTTCCTGTCCGAGACCGAGCGCGCGCGCGCCATCAATTCCTCTACATACGGCAAAAACTGGAGCGCTACCGAGGGTAGTACCTGGACACAGCTGATAACTGCGGCAAAGGCGCTTAAAGCGGATGTTCAGTACGTACACGTAGGTCAGGTATTTTACATGGCAGACCTGAGAATGGATATTCTTTATACCATCGAGAGCTTTGCGCCTAAAACCTGTAACGCGCTTAACACCTCCTCGCTGACCATCAAAATGACCTTCAATACGGGAGATACCTTCCTTATGACAGGTGATACCACAGGTAACGGTATGGAGATCGCGGCTAAGACATTCGGAGATTATATGCAGTGCGATATGCTGCAGGTGTCGCATCACGGCGGAACTACCTGGGGAAATGACTCGGGCATGATATACGCGTACAACCTCGTGGCTCCCACGGTGCTGCTGTGGCCGCGCGGTATGAACAACTTTGATGCCGCAAAGAATAAAAACTATAATAAAGTTCTGTTTTCACCCGATGAGGGCGGTAAGAATAAAAACTTCAAGGAGCTGTTTGTTTCGGGCTTTGAGGGCGATAAGATACTTCTGCCCATTCCGTATACTGTAGGAAACGCCACCGAAATACGTGTCGGGAATTGATTCCGACTGAATAAACGGAGGAAATAATTATGCTGTTGATCAAAAACGGATACATAAAGACTATGGCAGGCTATGATATAAAAAACGGATGCGTGCTTATAGACGATAACGGAAAGATCGCCGCTGTGGGTGCGGACGTAAGCGCTCCCGATGGAACACAGATAATTGACGCCGAGGGCAGACTGGTAACACCCGGATGCGTTGACGCGCACTGCCATATCGGTTTGCACAATGAGGCTGTAGGCTGGGAAGGCCGCGACTATAACGAAATAGTCGATCCGATCACGCCCCAGATGCGTGCTATCGATTCTATCAACCCTCAGGATGAAGCCTTCCGCGAGGCGATAGAGGGCGGCGTTACTTCGGCTTGTACAGGTCCCGGAAGTGCCAACGTAGTGGGCGGCACATTCGTGGCTATCAAGCTGGTGGGCAAGCGCGTGGACAACATGATCATCAAGGATCCCATCGCAATGAAATGCGCGTTTGGTGAGAACCCCAAGCGCTGTTACGGTCAGTCGGGCAGAAAGAGTCCTATGACACGTATGGCAACGGCGGCTCTGCTGCGCGAGCTGCTGTTCAAGACGCGTCGCTATATGGAGGACAAGGAAAACGAAAAGCGCCCCGGCTTTGATATGAAGCTTGAGGCAATGATACCTGTCCTGAAGGGCGAAATTCCGCTCAAGGCGCACGCTCACCGCGCGGACGATATTCTTACCGCAATTCGAATTGCCAAGGAATTTGGCGTAAAAATGACGCTCGACCACTGCACCGACGGCTCTTTAATTGCCGACGAGCTTGCCAAAGAAGGTTTCCCCGCATTTGTGGGGCCGTCGCTGGGCAGTAAGTCCAAGATAGAGCTTTGCAATAAGTCGTTTACAACGCCCAAGCACCTGACAGATGCAGGTGTTAACGTAAGTATTATTACCGACGCACCCGTTATACCGCTGAAATATCTGCCTATGTGCGCAGGTCTTGCGG
The DNA here is from genome assembly GCA_045586785.1 of Eubacteriales bacterium. Lineage (GTDB taxonomy): Bacteria > Bacillota > Clostridia > Oscillospirales > CAG-272 > UMGS1002. The sequence goes on from JAZNBA010000086.1 coordinate 25,154, forward strand.
TGGATGCGGGACTTGACGCCGATACGGCATGGAGAGCTATCACCATAAACCCCGCAAAGGCAACGGGTATCGGCGACCGCGTAGGCAGCCTTGAGGTTGGCAAGGACGGCGACGTAGTTATCTGGACTGCCGATCCTCTGACAACTGTGGGTGCCGCCGCATATACCACAATAGTTGACGGCAAGGTCGTTTACAGTAAATAATGAGTATAAAGACTCCCTTTATATAAGCAATATCATTTAGTTAAGCCTCCCCCTTTGGGGGAGGTGTCACGCGAAGCGTGACGGAGAGGGCTTTAAGTATAAAACATCCCTCTCCCCCGCCTACGGCGGGAGCTCTCCCAAAGGGAGAGCCGTTACGATTTCTTAACTTAATGACATTGTTTGCATAAGGGAGTCTTTTTTTATTTACCTCCCATATTGTGACAATATTTTCGTGCTCCGTATGATAAAATCAAATCAAAAACCGGAAAGGACGTTGAAATGATAAAAAACAACTGCTCATTCGAATATGAGCTTCGTGAGGACGAGCTGTATCTGCGGCTTTGCGGCGAGGTTGACCACCACAGCGCTGCGACTCTCCGCCGCGACACGGACGCGCTTATATGCGAAACGCGTCCGCGCCGTATGACGCTGGATCTGTCGGCAGTCGGCTTTATGGACAGCTCCGGGCTTGGCTTTATTATGGGAAGATACTCGCTTGTCCGTGAGCTTGGCGGCACACTGGAGATAACCGACCCCTCGCCTGCCACGGTGCGCATACTTGAGCTTGCGGGCATCAAAAGAATAATTCCCGTTCATTATACGGAGAAGGAGAGTGAAGACCAATGAAGGATAAAATGTTTTCGGGAGCGGTGAAAAACAGTATGAAGCTGACACTGCCCTCGCTATCGGTAAATGAAGGCGTGGCACGAGTGGTCGCCGCCGCTTTTTGCGCCCAGCTTGACCCTGCCGCGCCCGAGATAGCGGATGTGAAGTGTGCCGTATCCGAAGCGGTGACGAACTGCATAGTTCACGCATACCGCGAGTGCGTCGGTAACATATACATTACTATGCGCGCGCTTGAGGGAAATGCGGTGCGCATTGATATACGCGACAGAGGCTGCGGAATTGAGGACGTGGAGCGTGCGAGAGAACCGTTGTTTACCACAGACGCCGCAGGTGAGCGTTCGGGTATGGGCTTTACGGTCATGGAAAGCTTTATGGACAAGGTGCGGGTGGTATCAAAAGCCGGGCAGGGTACTACCGTTACAATGTACAAAAAATTCGCGGGCAGGTCGGATACATAACTTTTTTGGGGGTATATATGAATACTTCACCGGAGGATCGCGATATATATTCATACAATACATCGCTGGTGGAACAGGCTCAGGCGGGTGACGAGCGCGCCATGGAACAGCTTATTCACAATAACAGCGGACTTGTTCGCAGTATTGCGCTGCGCTTCCGTGACAGAGGCACCGAGCTTGAGGATCTTATGCAGATAGGCATGATAGGTATGATAAAAGCCATACGTTCCTTTGATGTCTCCCGCGGAAATGCGTTCTCAACCTATGCGGTGCCGCTTATAATCGGTGAAATACGCCGCCATTTGCGGGACAGCGGAATGATAAAAATAAGTCGCGGCTATAAGCGACTTGGCGTGATGCTGATGCGTGAGCGCACGCGTATAGTATCCGATGAAGGCAGAGAGCCGTCTATCGGCGAGCTTGCCGCCCTTTGCGGAGTCAGTGCCGAGGAGGCGGCGGTGGCGTTTGATGCCATGACGCCTGTGTCGTCGCTGTCTGATACGGTTTACGGCGAGGAGGGCGTTACGCTGGAGGCTACCATCGCGGATGACAAAAACGACATAGAACAGCTTTCCGACAGCATTGCGCTGTCACAGTCAATAGCCAAAATGCAACCGCTGTGGCGGCGCATAGTTCTTTTGCGCTATTATCGTAACATGACCCAGCAACAAACGGCAGACAGTCTGGGGCTCAGTCAGGTCAAGGTGTCAAGAGAGGAAAAAAAGATATTGGAATTTTTGCGCGCGGAAATGATAACATGATTTTTGTGCATATTGCACATTTATATGGTGCTCGATACACTTACGCGGAGTGCACAATGTACATTGAAAAAATCTTCGGAATATGATATAATTATGCTGTGCCAATATGGCATAATATATTTTTTATTCGGAGGACTTTATTTTGTCAGACGACCATTTATGGCGGCAGTTGCTTTTACAACTGGTTCTGATACTTGTAAATGCGTTTTTTGCCGCGTCTGAGATCTCTATGGTCTCGCTCAACATCAACAAACTCAAAAAAGAAGCAGAGGAAGGCGACAAGCGCGCCGCCCGTATGCTGAAGCTTGCCGAACAGCCCACATCATTCTTGTCGGCTATTCAGATAGGCATCACACTTGCGGGATTTCTCGGCAGTGCGTTCGCCGCGGATAATTTTTCCGAGCGGCTGGTTACGTGGCTGCTGTCGCTGGGAGTTCCCGAGACCTACGCGGGAACGCTGGATGCCTTGTCGGTAGTTGTTGTTACACTTATTCTCTCGTTCTTTACTCTGGTACTTGGTGAGCTTGTTCCCAAGCGCATCGGTATGCACGCTCCCATGAAGGTGGCTCAGATAACCACTCCCGTGGTTCGCGTTGTTGCCATCATTCTGAAGCCCGTTATATGGCTTTTGTCGATAACTACCAAGGGCTGCCTGCTTTTGTTCGGAATAAAGGACAAGGGCAACGAGGAAAAGGTCACCGAGGATGACATACGTCTTATGGCAGACGTTGGCGAGGAGACAGGCACCATCGATTCTATGGAACGCGAAATGATAGATAACATTTTTGAGTTCGGTAACAGCGTTGCCAAGGATGTTATGACACATTCCAGCGAGATCGCCAGCATCAGCATTGATGACAGTGAGCAAGAAATTATTGCGGCGATAGCCGAGTGCGGATTTTCACGTATTCCCGTTTGGGAAGAACGCGAGTCCAACATAATCGGTATACTTATCGTAAAAGAATATTTTATAAATCTTCGCGCCGAAAATCCGCTTGCGTTGCGCGATATTATCAGAGCTCCTTATTTTATACCCGAGAATGTCAGCTGTGACGCGCTGTTTGCCGAAATGCAAAAGGGTCAGAAGCATATGGCCATTGTTATTGACGAGTACGGTGAGCCTGCGGGTATCGTTACCATGGAGGACCTTATCGAGGAGATAGTCGGTAATATATACGACGAGTCCGATGACGCGGTGACGGAAGAAAATCTAATAATGGAGCTGGGTGACGGTGCATGGCGTATTTCGGGTCACGCTGAGCTGGATGCCGTTTTTGAACGGCTGGAGCTTGATGTTCCCGAGGACGTTGAAGCAAACACCTTCGGCGGGCTTGTTATCGGTCAGCTGACCGAGATCCCCGAGGACGGTGCTGTCTTTGAGGTCGAATGCTACGGACTTCATATAAATGTGGACAGCTTTGCCGAGCGCAGAGTTGAAAGCGCGATCGTTACAGTTATAGCTTCCGAGCCTGAACAAGAATAATTACAATAAGAGTCTGCCCATCTGTAAAGATCGGGCAGGCTTTGTTTTTAACACAATATATAAAAAAATTTGATTTTCATACAACTATATCTTGTATTATAGGCGAGATTTTGGTATAATATAAATATTCCATGAATTCAGAGGTACATAATGAAGCATATTAATATAGCCGCGCTTGCGGTATCGTGTATATTAACTGTTTTGATGTTGCTCTCCGGATGTGCGGCGGACGGAGCAGACGGTCTTTCGGCGTATGAAATAGCAGTCAAAAACGGTATGACGCAGGCAAAAAGCGAATCCGAATGGCTCTCGGAGCTGCAGGGTAAGGACGGTAAGGATGGCAAGTCCGCGTACGATATTGCCAAGGAAGCCGGCTTTGACGGCAGCATTGAGGACTGGCTCAAGTCGCTGGCGGGTCCCGTCGGTGCTGACGGCAAGGATGGCAAAGACGGTAAGGACGGCAGCTCGGCGTATGAGATAGCTGTTGCAAACGGATACAAGAAAACCGAGGCAGAGTGGGTAGCGGAGCTGCTGGGCTCGGGACAGGACTCGGGCACCGGAAGCGGTGTCGGTATTGCCTCTGTGCAGGTAAATGCGGACAAGCACCTTATAGTTAAGCTTACAAACGGCACGCTTATAGACGCGGGATATGTGGGCGTCAAGGGCGAGGCTGAGAACAATGTGCCGACGGGCACAGTTGACAGTGACGGATATCGCGTTGTCAATCAGATAGTAGAGGTAATTACGGGTGCGCTCAATATACGCACCTCGCCCGATTCGTCAAGCGGCGGTAACATTGTAGCATCATTGCAGATGGGTGAGCGTCTGACACGCACGGGTATCGGTACGGGCGACAATACCTGGAGCCGAGTGCTGTATAACGGTCAGATATGTTACGCGTCGAGCAAGTACCTTGAGGTCAAATCGGAAAACGCCGACGTTGACCTGACGGGCGTTGATATGCCTTGTGTAAATTTCCCCGATGAATATATAATACCTGTGGGCAAAGAGACCTCGTTTGAGGTGGATCAGTTGGTAGTTGGACTTGATGACAGCATGTATACATCGTTCAGCTACAGCGGAAGCGGAACAAAGCAGATAAGCGAGAGGGCGATAAAAATAACGCCCAAATCGGCTGAGTCGGCAACACTTACCTTCAGCATCAAAAAATATGTTAAGGGTGACCTTGTCAGTATATATTCCAAAACGGCAAGGCTTATATCGGTCGCGTCAAACAACAAGGCGGTTACGGGACTCATTGTTGGCGACAGCCGTGTTGCAGAGGGTACACTGGTTGACAGCATCAAGCTGAATATGGGTTCGTCGCTGACATTGATCGGAACGCTTAAAAGCAATTCGGGCAACGCGCATGAGGGACGAAGCTCGTGGAGCACGTCAAACTATCTGTCTTACGCTACGGCAACAGGTATTAACAACCCGTTTTACAACAGTGCAACCAAAAAATTTGACTTTTCATATTATCTTTCATCCACAAATCAAAGCGCTCCCGATTTTGTTTTGTTTTATTTGGGTGCCAACGATGGATACAAATCCATTGCCGTGCTGAATTACGGTGAAATGATAGAGTCAGTCAAGGCGTATAACAAGACAAGCCCCAAGCAGGTCAAAATACTTATCATGCATGAGTATCTTGCGCCGAGAGTCGGCTACAGTGTTTCTTATTCGTTCGACTCGGCAGTGCGCAGAGATGAGCAGTTTGATTATTTCGACAAGCTTACCAATGCGTTCGGAGGACGGGAGACAGAGGGAATATATCTTATTCCCGCTCACACCTGCATTGACGCGGACGGTGACAGAGTAAAGACAGACGGTAAGATCACCGACGTTATACATCTCTCGCGGGCAGGCTACCGCAAGCAGGCTGACATTATCAGCGCGTATATTTACGCAATCTTTTCAGTAAAGTAACATACTGTTCATAACTTGAACACAAACAGCCATTGACAAAAAGCTTTTTTTGAGATAAAATATAATAGTATTATTATGTAGATTATTAAAGCTTCAACCCGGCGGTCGGAGCTTGGGAAAGGGACTGCAAAAATGAAAAAATTGATTGCTATTCTGGCACTTGCTATGGTGCTTATAACAGTATTGTCTTCTTGTGTTTCCAGAAGACCCGGTGATGGTGAGGAGACCACCAAGGATCTTAACCAGATACTTGACGAGATAAAGCAGGACATGGAAAACGACGGCATGGAGGGCGACGATGTGGTTGCCGAGGTTATATACAAGGCTTACGATGATCATGCAGAGGTAGTAGGCTGCGAGCTTCCCATGGGTGCTGTTGAGATACTTGCCGAGTTTGAGGGCAAGGCGGTTACCAAGATAGCCGATAACGCGTTCCAGGGCATGAATTCCATTACTTCAATAGTTCTGCCTGACAGCGTAGTTTCTATAGGTGAAAAGGCATTTATGAGCTGTGTGGCACTGACATCGATCAAGATGCCCGCAGACCTTAAGACGATCGGAAGATATGCTTTTTACGGCTGTGTGGCTCTGTCAAGTATAGAAGTAGGTGCGAGTGTTGAGTCTGTTGGCGAAAACGCTTTCGGCTCTTGCGTCGCTATGACAGCTATTTCCGTTGCTGACGGCAATGGTAATTTTGTCGCAGATGACGGTGTTCTGTTCTCCAAGGATATGACAACACTGGTACAATATCCTACCGGTAAGTCCAATATGAGCTACACCATTCCCGCATCGGTAAAGACTGTCAGCAACTTTGCATTCTCTTATGCAAAATCACTTAAGGTCATTGATACAGGCAAGGTTACCTCGCTTGGAGATTATACCTTCAGCTCTTGCGCGGCACTTGAAGAGGTCAAGCTGAGCGACGCGCTGACTTATATCGGTGCAGGTACTTTCCAGAAGTGCACAGCGCTTGTAAGGATCGATATTCCCGAGGGCGTTACCGCGCTGGGATATAAAAATGACGCGGGAACCGAGTGCGGAGCAAGCTTTTTGGGTTGTACCGCGCTGACCAACGTTTCGCTTCCTTCGACACTGAAAAACATTTATCTGCGCAGCTTTGACGGTTGCGAGATGTTGTCGCAGGTGTCATACAACGGAACCAAAGCGGAGTGGGAAAAGGTAGTTATCGGCGAGGATAACGAGCCTCTTCAGAACTTAGGCGTAGTTACAAAGTAATTTAATATAGTGGTGCCGAGTCAATGACTCGGCACCTTTTATATTACAGCATTTTATTGCGAGTTTGCGAATATATTTAAGTAAATATATTATCGGAGCTGATAAAATGAATAATGAAAAAAAACATACAGGTCTTGATGAAAACGAGGTGTTTAAGTCCCGTGAGCGGTATGGCGCCAACGTAATGACCAAAAAACGCAAAAAAGGCTTTATTGCGCGTTGGTGGTCAAATCTCGGAGACCCTGTCATACGCATATTGCTTATAGCACTTGCAGTCAATATATTATTTACTCTGCGCGGCGGAGATTATCTGGAGTGCATAGGTATTGCGGTATCGGTGCTGCTTGCCACTTTTATTTCCACATTGTCCGAGCAGGGAAGCGAGATGGCGTTTGAAAAGCTGAGCGCAGTTGCTGACAGGGAATACTGCCGTGTGCGCAGACGCGGAGGTATACAGCAGATAAAAAGTGCGGATGTGGTTGTGGGTGATGTGGTATTGCTGGCGCCCGGGGATAAAATTCCTGCCGACGGACTGCTGTTTTCGGGTGAGATCCGCGTGGACCAGTCGGCAATGACGGGCGAGAGCCGTGAGGTGAAAAAAACGGCGTCAAACGATGATCGATTGACGCCTGATGCGCCGTCGTCGGTGTTGCGCGGATGCGCGGTCATGTCAGGAGAGGGCGAGGCAGTGATATGCGCCGTAGGCGACAAGACGGCACTGGGCGAAATATCGGGTGAGGTTCAGGCAGAAACACGCGAGAGCCCACTCAAGGTGCGGCTTCGTAAGCTGGCGCGTCAAATAAGTGTGCTGGGGTATATGATGGCGGCGCTGATAGCTCTTGTAAGTCTCGCGGACAGCATAGTTTTTGACAGCGGCTTTAGAACGGATATAATGCTGCTCAAGTTGCGCGACTGGCATTTTTTGATAGAAACGCTGCTGCACTCGCTGACACTGGGACTGACCGTGCTGGTGGTCGCCGTGCCCGAGGGACTTCCCATGATGATTGCCGTGGTGCTGTCGGCAAATATTCGCAAAATGGTAAGGGATAACGTGCTGGTGCGCCGTCCCGTGGGCATTGAGGCGGCAGGCAGTATGAACATACTTTTTACCGACAAAACAGGTACGCTGACTGAGGGCGTGCTGTCGGTGGGCGAGATTTATACGGGCGGCGGCGAATGTTACGACTCGCCCGATGTCCTTCGCCGCCGCGCGGGGGCGGTTTACGAGCACTTTTGCGAGGGCAGTATACTCAATAATTCTGCCGAAAGGACTCCATCTGGTATCAGCGGAGGCAACGCAACCGACAGAGCTTTGATGGCGGCGGTAGAAAAAGCGCGGATGCCAAACTGTCGTGTAGCTCAAAAAGTACCATTTGACAGCGCGAAAAAATACTCTGCCGTGGGGCTGAATGACGGCAGAGTGCTTATAAAAGGTGCGCCCGAGCTTATTTTGCCGTATGTGCGCTACGTGTTACGCCAGGACGGAAGCGAGACGGCGGCAGATCCCGATAAAATCAACCGACAAATATCCGAGCTAAATCGCGGCGGTAGCCGCACGCTGATGCTTGCCGAAGGGAGAGGTGGTACCGAGATGCGCGATTTCGGCGCGCTGACGCTTATATGTCTTGTCACGCTCAGGGATAAAGTGCGTGCCGACGCGGCGGCATCGGTTGATCAGCTTCGCGGCGCGGGCATACATGTTGTTATGATAACGGGCGACAGCCGCGACACGGGTGAGGCGATAGCCAAAAAATGCGGCATCATCAACGACCGAGTGGATATGTGCCTTGAGGGGCGCGAGTTGTCGGCTCTGTCCGACACCAAGCTCAGTAAGCTACTGCCGCGCATCGGTGTTATCGCCCGCGCCTTGCCTGCGGATAAGAGCAGACTTGTGCGCGTAGCGCAAAGTGCGGGACTGGTGGTGGGCATGACAGGTGACGGGATCAACGACGCCCCCGCATTGCGTCACGCGGATATTGGCTTTGCAATGGGCGCGGGCACCCAGGTGGCGCGGGAGGCGGGGGATATAATCATTGTGGATAACAGGCTGTCTTCGATCTGCCGCGCCGTGCTTTACGGACGCAATATTTTCAAGAGCATACGCAAATTCATAACGCTTCAGCTGACTATGAATTTTTGCGCCATGGGCGTGTCCATGATAGGGCCTTTTATCGGCATCGACGCTCCCGTGACGGTGGTGCAGATGCTGTGGGTGAATCTCATAATGGATACGCTGGGCGGACTCGCGTTTGCAGGCGAGCCTGCGCTCCCACACTGCATGAAGGAGCGCCCCAAACGGCGCGACGAGCCGATACTGAACAAGTATATGATAGGGCAGATACTACTGCTTGGCGGCTTTACTATCGGACTTTGCATTGCTTTTCTGAAGCTGCCTGCCATAACCTCGCTGTATCGCCCCGCACCCGACAATATTTATTTGCTGACGGCGTTTTTCGCGCTGTTTATATTTGCCTCGGTGTTCAATTGCTTCAACTCCCGCACCGACAGGCTCAGCCTTTTGGGTGGGCTGTCAAAAAATCCGATATTTGTGCTGATAATGGCGGCGGTGCTGGTGACACAGCTGGTGTTTGTATATGTGGGCGGCGAGGTCTTGCGCACGGCACCGCTGACAGCACGTGAGCTTCTTGTAACCATGCTGCTCTCCCTGCTGGTTTTCCCCGCGGACTTTATACGCAAGATAGCGTGGAGATTTTTTGTCGGTAAGAGGGGATATTGATAACAAATTGTGCACTCCGCACAAATTGTTAAACTTGTGAAAACGGCGTGTAAACAAACATTTGGAAGTATTGACAAAAATTATCCATAATATATAATTAAATCAGGCAGGGAGCTGCCGAAAAGAAAAAATATGGGTTTGTTACGGCGCAGTTGATCATATTTCATCCGCAAGGCGCACGTTTTGTCAGCCTTCTCCAGTGGGAGAAGTGTGTCAAACGTCGCAAGCGACTAACGACGGATGAGGTATCACACATTGGTGCGATGATTTCTCTCTGTAGGACATATTTTTACACCTCATCCGTCAATCGTGACCGTTGCAAGCAACGGTATAACCGCTGTCGCGGAACACGATTGCCACCTTCCCCCGCTGGGGAAGGCGCACAAGAGTGAA
>JAZNBA010000087.1:0-55567 GCA_045586785.1 Eubacteriales bacterium
TGAAGTTTACTCCGTAAGTGAAGCGATCCTGCGGATCGTGAAGTTTTGCCTTCGGCAAAGTGGGCAAACTTAACTTCACTCGTGCGATAGCACGAACTTCACTGCAAAGCAACTTCACTTTCGCATAAGCGAAAACTTCACTAAATTTGCATTTGTGGCTACAAAAGCAGTGCTTGCAAAGAAAAGAGGACGAAGAGCTTTTACAACTCTTCGTCCTTTTCCTGTCGGTAGGTAACGTACTTTATTACATTTCAAAAACTGTCCTTAAGAATACGCTCCATATGAGACAGCAATTTTTCATTTCACCTTGACGAAATTACCGTAGGTTTCATCCACCGTTTCGCAATACGCAAAGGTATCATCGTATTTGGAAAGTATCTTTTTGAAGTCCATTATCTGATGGCGATTGACTATACAGATAAGCACCGATTTTTCGGTATTTGAATATGATCCCACAGCGGACAGCTTAGTTGTACCGTGACGGATGGTCTTGAATATTTCATTGGATATTTCATCTGGATGCGTGGTTATCACAATAAACTTGCAAGCGCGCTTGGTTCCCATGATGAGATAGTTACCAAAAAATGTGGAAATAAAGCAATACAGCACGCACAGCACTACCGGTTTATAATCGTACGTAAGTCCGCCCTCCCCCGGCTCGGCGTAAACAAAAAACGATGTGACCGCAACAATAGCGTTGAGCGCAAAGGTAACGTAAAAGAAATTAAGCTCGGGCTTTTTCTTGTTTATGTATTTGGACACAATATCCGTACCACCTGTGGATGCGCTGCAACGGAAGCACACGCTGTAGACCAAGCCGCTGAGCAGACCGCTGAGTATAACGGGAAATATGGTGTCGTGTCCTTGGGCGTCATACTGAAACGCCTCGAATCCGATTTTCTGAATATACAAATACGAAAATGAATAAACCAGGCAAAAGAACAGCGAACGCTTTGCGAATTCCTTGTCAACAAGGAAATATGCGAGAATACATAACGGAATATTTATTATCAGCGACATATATCCGATACTGAACCCTGTTTTATACTGTATCATTGTGGCGATACCGTTAAGTCCCGCGGGAGCGAAGTCGTTCTTGACAATAAAAAGCTGATAATTGAAAGCAAGCACTATTGCGATGCCTGCTATGAGAGCGTATTGAAGTAAAACATTAAGCTTTGAACTGCGAGATGACATATAAGTCCTCCTGTTTTTTCTGACACCATTTTATCACAACGGAGTCCGTCCGTCAAGTAGCTGTGTAAATTACGCTCGAAAAATAATAAAAAATGTGCTGAGTCATTGACTCAGCACATTTTTCAATTATTTCTGTTTTGCATACATTGTTTCAAGGATAAGACGCTCCATCAGCGCGTGACCCTGCTGGTTGGGGTGAAGTGCCTTAAGGTCGCTACCGTATGCGTGGCAGTTATCCTGAAGCATATAACCCTGCTCCTGATCGATAATAGTTGCACCGAAGTAATTTGCAAGCGCCTTGATACAGGTATTATAATGATCGAAGGGTGCGGACGCGGTATCACGGGAATCCTGAGAACGGACAAGTGTCATGCAGTAGATCTCAGCATTGGGATATTTCTCACGCATAGCGCGAAGTGACAGTGCGTATGCCGCCTCCCAGGTCTTATAAGTCTTACCTCCAACAATTGTTGCGGAGTTTGCCTCATAAGTGGAAATAGTGGTCTTCATCCACTCGTCAAGCACTGCGGCAGTGTCCGCGCCGTCAGCTGAAAGTGATCTGTACAGCTTGGCATCCATAGGATTGCTGTTATGCAGGTCGTTTATACCCATATAAACGATGATAACGTCGGGGTTAATATCGTCCGAGGCATCCTTGGGAGTGCCGTTATCGTTGTCAAGCTCGGTAGCACGGCCCAACATATTATCGCTATAGTTGTTAGCACTGTTACCGTATACGCGAGAGCCGCTCCATGCGTTGCTTACGCAAAGCTCCATGCCGAGATCAACGATCAGACGTCCCCAGTATGTGTAGGTGTAATCATAGAAGTTAGAGTTATTGTTGGGGTACCAGATAGCGTTACCGCCAATGGTGCTGTTATACTTTGTGGAGTTGGAAACATTGAGGAAGGTAGAAATACTGTCGCCCAGAATAGACAGCTTTTTGCCCTGATACTTCGCCTTGAGCTCGGCTACCATGCTCTGATATGCAGCTTCCTCGGCAAGAACAGCCTCGTAAGCCGCCTTGTTCTCATATGTTCTCTCGAACTCGAAGTTATAAACAAGCGTACCCATTGAACGGTCAAGTCCGGATGTACCCAGTTTTGTAAAGAAGCCCGTGGCCTGTGGGAAATCTGTCTTGAGCAGATTAAGCGCTTTGTTTTTGTGAACGGGATTTTCCTTGAGATATGCGGGGTGCAGTGTATCGGTAGCGCTGTAGAACGCCACGGTCTCATTTGCAGCCAATGTAATATCATACTCGGAAAGATCAACCTTGATCATCTTATATACGGTAGCCTGATCTGCCTGAAGTCCATACTTTTCACAGTTTATCCTAAGCGTGTACTTTCTGAGGGGAGCTTTTTTCAAGCCGTTGATGGAGTTGTCATATACATTCATGGTAAAGGTCAGATCGCCGTTGGCATCTGCCGCACCTGTTTTATATACGGGAATAGTGACAGACTTGAGCTTGCCGTTGCTTACCGCATAAACATCTCGGATAGCGTAAGGAGCACTTCCGGTGGAGTAAATGGCGAATTGCGCGCCCTTGCTCTCAAACAAGGAAGTGATCTCATCGAATACTGCAGTGGGCACGTATGTATCAACTACAGTTACGGGAGTGTTGTCCACAACAGGCTCGGGCTCGGTAGTGTCGGCTACGGTCGTAGTGTCGGCTACAGTGGTATCTTGTACCGCAGAAGTAGTGGTGTCGGGTGCTGCCGTAGTGGTGTCAGCGGGCACGTCAGTGTTACCGCCACAGCTTGCAAGCAGTGTCATCGCTACCATAAGCCATGCGATAAAAGTCAATAAATTTTTCTTCACGATTGTTACCTCTCTTAAAAGTTTTTCGAAAAATTACAAGTAAATTATAATCTTTTTGGGGCGCATTGTCAAGCCTTATATGCTTTTTTGACACAATTACGAAATTTTGTAAGGCAAAAAACGTCTTTATATTGACTATACCGCCAAAGCGTGATACAATTATAATATAAATTCAAGCAATATAATTTGAAAGGATATACATAATATGAACACTAAAACCGCAGTTGTCGTCGGTGGCGGAAGAAGCATCGGCGCATATCTTTGCAAGCATCTCTCTCAAAACGGCTATGACGTTGCCGTTGCTGACCTTAACGGTGAAAATGCACTGAACGTAGCCGCCGAGATCAACGCCGAGGGCGGCCGCGCCGTCGGGTATCCCTGCGACGCAACAAACGAAGCAGCTGTTATCGATATGTTCGCAAAGATCCGCAAGGACCTGGGCAACATTTACCTTATGGTCTATGTTGCGGGCATCGCAAAAAGTAAAAAGATCACCGATTTCGAGCTTTCCGACTTCAATCTTTGCGTCAACGTCAACCTGACAGGTTACTTCCTCTGCGCACGCGAGGCATCCCGCATCATGATTGAGGAAGGAACCAAGGGACGCATTATTCAGATCAACTCCAAATCGGGTAAAGAGGGCTCCAAGTTCAACAGCGGCTACTCCGCTTCCAAGTTCGGCGGCTGGGGTCTGACCCAGTCCATAGCTCTCGACCTCGCGCCCCACGGAATCACCGTCAATGCGCTTATGCTGGGTAATTTGCTCAGCTCGGATATGTTCCAGAGCCTTGTTCCCTCTTACGCGAAGAAACTGGGCATCCCCGAGGAGGAGGTCATTCCCTACTACCAGGCAAAGACTCCCATGAACCGCGGCTGTGAGTTCTCGGACGTTGCCGCAGTGCTGACGTTCTACGCTTCCGAGGGCGCGTCCTACTGCACAGGTCAGGCGATCAACATCACCGGCGGACAGGTTATGCACTAAAATTTATATAAAAAGTGTTGAGTCTTGCGACTCAACACTTTTATTTTTGCTCTTGTCTAACCATCCCGCCTACCACGCCGAGCACACCCGGCAAAATTATCATACCCGCAATGCCGAAAAGTCGGAATCCCACATACATTGCCACCAGTGTCAGCAGCGGATGTACGCCGATACTGCCGCCAACTATGTGTGGCTCCACGAGCTGACGCAAAAGTGATATTGCACCGTACAGTATAAACAATCCCGCCCCAAGAAAGGTGTTTCCGCCGATAAGCGAGAATATTCCCCAGGGAACGAATATAAGTCCCACGCCAACAACGGGCAAGATATCCACCAGCGCGCCAACAAGCGCCATCAGCAGTGCGTAATCCACGCGAAGTATCATAAATCCTATAAGCAACGCCGCGAATGTAATAAGAAACAGTATAAAATACGCTCTCACCCACTTGGCTATAACACCGAAAAATTTTTGTTTTGCTCCACACCACCCCTCGCGCCACCTGTCGGGCAAAAGCACCGTCACAGCCGCGTGTATCGCGTCAAGGTCAAGCGAAAAGTAAAAGCAAGCAAGTATCGTCACCATAAGAGACAATATCATTGACGGCAAGCGCGACACCATAGAAAAAATCGTTGACGGCACAAGCTTGCCAAGGCTTGCGATACTGTTACTTATGACTTGTATCAGCATATCCGTCAATTGCTCACTTTTGCCATCAAATATTTTACCAAGCAGAGGAAATCTGTCAACCATTCCTCCCACCATTGAATCCATATCAAGACCGATGCCCGTGCTTTTCAGCATATCCAAAAGCCGTGACAACTCATACACAAGTCTGTCGATCAATAGCGTGGTCACGGTTACAAGGCCTGCCAATACTGCTACCACTACCACTGCCGCGCAAAGCTTGCGCGGCAGCTTTGTTTTTCGCGATATCCATTTTGAGATGGGTGTCACCAAAAGTGCTACCAGCCATCCGATAATAAAAGGGAGCACTGCCCATAGTAGATATTTAAAAATGAACCAACCGCCAAGCGCCGCCGCGCCCACACAGAAAATTATCGCCGCACGCCTTTCCCACTTATAATCCTGCATAATCCCTCCACTATTTGTCTATTTACTATTATGCAACAGTAAGGCGCATTTATTTCACTTGACAAACCTTTTTTATTGAGATATAATATCATTGTGACGCATCTGCGGCATAATAACTCAACAGGGGTTTAAAAATG
Source organism: Eubacteriales bacterium (assembly GCA_045586785.1). Lineage (GTDB taxonomy): Bacteria > Bacillota > Clostridia > Oscillospirales > CAG-272 > UMGS1002. The sequence goes on from JAZNBA010000087.1 coordinate 5,231, forward strand.
AAAAAATACGACGTAGCTATTATCGGAGGCGGTATCGGCGGTCTTATGGCGGCTTACCGTTTGCATCGTAACAACAGCGAGTTAAAAATTATTATTATCGAACGCGGAAATAAAATTGACAAACGCCACTGCCCCACAAGTAAGGACCGTGGCTGTGTGCACTGTAAGATATGCTCCATCACATCTGGTTACGCGGGTGCAGGTGCTTTCTCTGACGGAAAATTCAACCTTGGTACCGCATACGGCGGCACTCTTGGCGAGGAATTGGGCGATGACCGAGCAAATCTGTATATCAACGAGGTCGATAAAATTCTCAATGAATACTGCACCTCGGGCATTCCCGAAATATATCAGTCCAACAAGGAGCTGGCACTGAAGTGTCTGCAGCACAACCTGAGATTGCTTGACATGAACGTCAAGCATCTGGGTACCGACAACAACTTTATAACCATGCGAAATCTCATTGACGCGCTGGACACTATGGGCGTGGAGATGCTTGCGAATACCGACTGCACCGCAGTCAGCGGCAAGCACCCGGACTATACACTTGATCTGTCCGACGGCTCCAAGATCGGCGCGCAAAACATAATTATAGCAACAGGACGCTCAGGCGCGGCATTTGTTTCGGGCTTCTGCAACTCGTACGGCGTCAAAATGACATCGAATTCCGTTGATATCGGCGTCCGCGTGGAAATGAAGGACATAATATGGCGCGAATTTTCGGATAAGATTTACGAGCCCAAGATCCTCTACCGCACCAAGACATTTGAGGACCGTTGCCGTATGTTCTGCTTCAATCAAGGCGGCATAGTTTCTGCTGAAAACAACCACGGCATCATTACCGCAAACGGTCACGCATACGCCGAAGCCGACAAAAAGACGGATAACTGCAATTTTGCCATACTTTCAAGTATTCACTTCACCGCCCCTTTTGACCAGCCTACCGAATATGCCGAAAGCATTTCCCGTCTTGCCAACATGATCGGTAACGGCAACGTGCTGGTTCAGCGCTTCGGCGACCTGATACGCGGACGCCGCACCAACGACCACCGCCTGTCGCAGAACAGTGTAACTCCCACGCTTAAAGCTACCGCAGGCGACATTTCGCTGGTACTTCCCCACCGCACGCTGACCAATATTATCGAGACCATCTACGCTCTTGATAAGGTCGCATCCGGTACTGCCAATGATGACACACTGCTTTACGGCTGCGAGAGCAAATATTATTCCATTCGCCCCGTGTTTATGAATGACCGCTTCGAGCTTGTTGACGGTGTTTATATCATCGGCGACGGTAGCGGCATCTGCCGCGGTCTGTCCCAGTCGGGCGCGATGGGTATCTACGTGGCAGATTGCATTACGAAAAGAGCATAAATAAAAAGGTTGCCTTGGCGCACCTGCGGTAGCGCAGGTGCGCAGCGATATAAATCCGCTTGCGCGGATTTGCGATATACGCGGTGCGTGCGATATATCTTTGATGCGATATGCCCTTCGGGCGTGGGACGCGCTTCGCGCAAAGGATTTATATCATATCGCTACCGCATGAAATGCGGTTATATAGCGTTTGCGAAGCAAACATATCGCGCCTCGTTACGCCCGGCGTGACGAGGCATATCGCCAAAATTTGTGATTATCAGAAAAAAAGGATAGAGAACGTAAAAATCCTCTATCCTTTTCTTGTTTGTATGGTTATACTGCTCTATAGCAGGCACCCGTTTGGGCAACCTTTTTATTTCCTATTCCACCCTTTTGAGCGTTCAACTGCGCGGTGCCAATTATAGAGCAGCTCCGCGCGTTCATCTGCGCTCATATGAGGCTCGTAGACCTTACCCTCTCGGGGCAAGTCGCGGACAAATGTCATATCGATATGTCCCAGCGTTATTGCCGCCGCAAGTGCGGAGCCAAGGGCGGTGGAGTCGGTAAACTTGGGCACGTCCAGCGCCATTCCCAGCATATCTGCCTGGAACTGCATCAAAAACTTATCTCCGGCAGCTCCTCCGTCGCAACGCATACCCGAAATGCAAATTCCCGCATCCTTTTGCATAGCTTCTGCAAGATCTGCCACCTGATACGCGATAGACTCGGAGGTTGCTCTTACGATATGCGCTCTGGTAGTACCGCCGTTGATACCTATCATCATACCCGACGCATAGGAATCCCAATGAGGTGCCGCCAAGCCGCTGAAGGCAGGCACGAAATACACCCCGCCGTTATCCTTGACCGACAGCGCCATAGCGCCGCTTTGCTTTGCCGACTCAATAATTCCGATGCCGTCACGCAGCCATTGTGTTGCCGCGCCCGCGATATAAATGCCGCCGTCAAGGGCATATTTTCGCTCGCCGCCCGTCTGCCACGCAACCGTGGTAAGCAGTCCGTTTTGCGAACGAATGGGTGACGTGCCCGTGTTCATCAGCATAAAGCAGCCTGTGCCGTAGGTAGTTTTGAGCATACCTCGCTCAACACATCCCTGCCCCAACAGCGCCGCCTGCTGATCGTTCAAGAGTGCCGCAACGGGAGCGTTTATACCGAGAAATGCCTCGGGGGCTGTGTTGCCCACAACTCTTGTGCTGTCGCCGACTGTGGGAAGCATTTTTGTGTCAATGCCAAGCAGTCCGCATATCTCTTCATCCCACGCGCCCTTTACTATATCATAAAGCAGCGTGCGTGAAGCGGTGGAGGCGTCTGTGACATGAGCTTTTCGCCCCGTCATATTCCATGTGATCCATGCGTCCATATTGCCTGCCAGCAGACGGTTTTGCTTGTACAAGACATTGGCTTCGGGCACGTTTTTAAGTATCCACTCTATTTTTGTGGCACTGAAATAGCTGTCGGGGGTAAGATACGTGCGCTCACGGAACAGCTCACCGTACTCGGTGTCAAGCTGTTCAGATCTGGCGGCGGTACGTCTGTCCTGCCAGACTATTGCAGGATAGACGGGCTCGCCCGTCTCGCTGTCCCACAGCACAACGCTTTCGCCCTCGTGGTCAATACCAACAGCTATTATGTCTTCGGGAGCGGCTTTCGCCGCTCCCATAGCTTCGGCAACGGCATCCTTTGCCGACTGCCATATATTTTTCGGATCGTGCTCGACCATACCGAGCGCGGGATAATACTGGTCTATTTCACGGTAACCGCGAGCTACATGGCGAAATGCCGTATCAAACAGCAACGCCGTAACGCCCGTAGTTCCCTGATCAAGACCCAGATAATATTTTGCCATTTTTTGCACCTTGAATTTAACCTGCCGGAACGTCAATTACTTTATACGCGCCGCTTCCGGGAGTATACGGCAGCGTAATACAAATGTTGTCGGGATCCGCAACGAAAATATCAACTACGTTAAGATTTTTCGCCAGATAATAGTCAACGCCCTTATATCCGCTTGTGTCGCCCGACGTTTGGTTCGCATATGTTTTAGCATCTGTGGGCCACAGAGCAATAGCGGCATCAATGCGCTTGTAAACCTCTTTTGTAGCGCCTGTATGACCGTGATGAGCTACCTGAACTATGTCGCTCTTGAATACGCTTGCGTCATACATATCACACATAACGCGCGAGCCCTCTGCCTGAACGTCGCCCAACCAAGCGATGGTCTGACCTGCCAGCTTCATTTTTGTCACCATAGTAGAATCATTAAAGGTGTGAAGCAGCGTAGGATACAGCGCCTCGTGAGAATAAAGCACCTCAATCTCGGCATTTCTTATCCAGAATTTCATACCTGTATACGGCTTGATCAGTTTGATGCCGCCAACTGCCTGAGCGGCGCGGTCAAAGCTGCCGTTTTCCATATACAGATTTGGGTTGCCCGAGTTGTGGTAAACGGTCGAATCGGGAACGTTTGCGATGTAACGCTCCACCTTGATCTGCGAACCGTAGGTGGTACACAGATTATAGAAGCCCATGAAGTGATCCCAGTGGCTGTGTGTCAGTATCCACGCCGCGATAACGATCTTACCGTCGGGGCGCTCGTTGAGCTTATTAAGCAGATTGTAAAGACGAATGTGGTCAACACCACCCGTGCTTCCGCCACCGTCAAATACGATAAAGCTACCGTCCTCAAGGGTTACGATGTAACACATACCGAAGTTGCCGGATTCATAGTGAAGTGTCATCTGAGTTATCTTGGACTCAGTGATCTTTGTATACTGCTCGGGACCTGAAACAACGTCAGGCAGAGCTGGATCGCCTACGTTTGATCCGGTAATAATTCTTACCGCGTTATCGTTCTTGACGTAGTACGTGTGTACCATTGTGGAATTGTTGGTATATGTAGCAAACAGGTTGCCGCCGATATTGTTTTCACTGTAAAGCTTATAGCCTGCGCCTTCAAGCTTCTGACGGTATGCGCCGAACGCCGCCTCGGTAGTGTCGGTGTAGTAATACTGCATATCGTCGTTGTTGCAGGTAACGCAACCGTAAAGTGTGCCGCCCTCAAACTCGGGAATATCTGTCGACCATTTCTCGTATTTGCTGCTTGCCTTGGTATTCTCAAGGAAGCTGATGGTTTTACCGCCGTCAGCAGAGGTGGAAACAGAAGATTCAAGCAGCTTGAGGAAAAGATCCACCGCAAGACCTATGGATTTTTCATTCCAGCCTGTAACAACTATTTTGTTGCCGATAATGCTGATGCCATATTCATTCACACCATACTGCGCTCTTGCTTGTGCAGACTCGGGACGCTCTGTAGTACCGATAAGTATTTCATAAAGATCCGAAGTGTCCGTGCCGCTTTTTGCCCAGTCAGTCGCGATAGTAACCTGAGCGTTAGTCAGCTTTATGATCTTTTCACGTACCGTCTTTGCAAGCTCTACCTGATAGTCAACTTTACCGTTATCATCGGAAGTATTATCAAGCTTGTCATTGTAAACTACGCTGTAAAGGCACTTTTTATTCTCGATAAGATTTATCAACTTATATTCTTCGCTGACGTATGTAACTACCCCGGGAAGCGTGAATTTACCGTCACCTGCGGTGGGTTTAACGTAATTTTCGATAAAGTAATTTACCGCATCGCTGACTATATAATCGTTAGTGCCTGTAATTACTATTTTGTTGCCCACGACCTCAATTGCATACTGAGCACCTGTCAGCTTCTGAGCTACCTCGGTGGACTGCTTTCTGTTTGTCGTTCCCACCAGTATCTCATATGCCGCATCGTCGATCTGCGACTCATCTCTTACCCAGTCCTCGGAAATACCGATCTTACCGCCCGTCAGACTGTCAATATCTTTTTTGAGCTGAACAGCGCTGGCTGTAAGCGTTGCAGACGAGTTGGAAGAACGAATAATGGTATAATTGTTTACAACGACCTCTATTGGATCGCCTGTAACTGTGCCGTCCGAAACCGTAGTTTCAACCTCAGATACAGAAGTATCATCGGGAGTTCCCTGCTCATCGGAGTTGCATGCCGCAAGTACGCCTATCAGCATAACAAGACACAAAATAAGTGCTAATGACCTTTTCATAATAATTTATTTCCTTTCAATAAAATACTAACCGGCAGGAACATTGACCTTGCGCTCAAGACCGCTGCCCGGCTTGAACGGCAACGTAATACTGATATTATCGGGCTGTGCCACAAAAATATCAACTACGTTAAGTTCCTTTGCCAAATAATAGTCTACAACGTATGCACTCGAGGTGGATGTTCCGGCTGTCTGTTTTTTATAGCTTGACGCACTTGTGGGCCAGAACGCCACGGCGGGATCAATAAGACTGTAAAATTCCTTTGTTGCACCCGTGCTACCGTGGTGAGACACCTGAACTATATCACTCTTGAGCGTATTTCCGTACATATCGCAGATAACGTTGGAGCCTTCGTTCTGAATATCGCCCAGCCACATTATCTCCTGACCGCCGATGGTCATTTTCATTACCATAGTGGAGTTATTGAATATGCGAAGAACTTCGGGATACAATGCCTCATGAGTATACAAAATGTCTATCTCGGCATTTCTTACCCAAAATTTCATACCCGTATACGGCTTGACCTGCTTGAAGCCACCCACAGACGCCTTGGCAGCGTCGTAGGTTCCGTCCTCCATATGTCCGCCGGGGTTACCCGAATTGTATCTGACAATGGTATCGGGGACGTTGGAAATGTGCTGTTCTATGGTGACCTTGCTTCCGTATTTATTACAGAAGTTGGAGAATACCACATAGTGGTCCTGATGACTGTGCGTCAGGATCCATGCAGCAATAACTATCTTTCCGTCGGGACGCTCGTTGAGCTTATTAAGCAAGTTGTAAAGACGAATGTGGTCAATACCGCCTGCGCGTCCGCCGCCGTCAAAAATAATAAAGCTTCCGTCCTCAAGCGTTACAATGTAACACATACCAAAGTTACCTGACGCATAGTCCAGCGTCATCTGTGTTATTTTGGACTCGGTGATCTTGGTGTATTTCTCGGGGCCTTCCACATTATAGGGAAGAATAGTTTCATCCGAAACTGAACCTGTGACTATCCTTACCGCGTTGTCGTACTTTGTATAGTAAACGTGCACCATATATTTGCCGTCAGCACTTACATACGTTTCATAGCGGTTGCCTGCCATGCTGTTGAGGCTGTATGACTTATATCCCGCCTTCTCAAGCTTTGTGCAGTACGCGATAAAATCTGCTTCGCTGACCTCTGTGTAGTAATAAAGAATATCGTTGTGATTGCACGTGGAGCAACCCGACCACGTTCCACCTTCAAATTGAGGAATATCAACGTTCCAATCATTCAGCTGCTTTGTAAATGACGTGCCCGACAAAAAGCGGATGTTTTTTGTTCCGTCAGCCTCTGTCACAAGTGAGCCTGACAGCATATCCATAAACATCTGGGCGGCAAGTCCTATGGTTTGGTCCGTCCAACCAGCAATTACTATTTTGCGACCAATAACAGTTACGCCGTATTCGTTAGCGTCGTAGCCCGCAAGAACCTTTTGTGTTTCCTCGCGTGCCGTGTTGCCGACAAGTATCTCATAGGTCGAAGCCACGTTTGCGCCCGGCTTTACGTAGTCGTTTTTAACGGCGACACCGATATTTGTAAGATCAAATATTTTTTGTCTTACGTTTTTTGCCATCTGAACCTGATAGTCTATCTTATTGTTATTCGAATTGGGCGAAGTGTCAAGTTCGTCACTGTAAACAACAGAATACTGGCAACGTCCGTACTTTATGATATCAATAAATTCAAAGCTTTCACTGACAGTGCAAAGATCATTTGGCACCACGAGCCAACCGTCGGATGCGTTATCTACATATGTATCAATAAAAACGTTTATCGCCGCTACTGTAATAGAATCCGTTGTACCGACTATGACTATCTTATTACCCACGCGCTCGATAATGTAATTATCCTTGTCCAGCTTTTGCTTTGACACTTGCGTCAGCGCAAGCTCAGTGTTGCCTACGATTATCTCAAGCGCGCTTTCGTCGCCTGCTTTTTTGTCGCTTATAAGGTTGACAACGCTGCCTGTAGCTCTGTCAATTGCGTTTTTGAGTTCAACAATACCAGTCAGAAGTTCAGAACTGGGTGTCGCAGGGCGAATTATTGCGCACTTGGACACGTCGATCTCAAATGCGTCTATAACAGGCTGTGTTTCAATCGGTGATCGTGTGGTGACACTGCTCTCCGAACCTGCATCTGTTGTAACGGCAGGTAATGCCGTATCCTGTGCGGGGATATCGCCCTGTTGTCCGCAGGACGCCACCATGCCCATAAGCACAATCAAACATAATATAATACATAATGTTCTTTTCATCGAGCACCTCCATTCAAGTACATATATCCATTATTATTTTATCATTTTATGCTGTCAAAGTCAATAAGCGGCGTTATTTTTATCCATTTGCACAATTATTGCACTTGTATTTTGGTTATCTCCAACATAAGCACTTGACACAGTCGAAAAATAGTGATATAATGGAGTATCTATGATTATATCCTTTTGAAAGGTACGGTTTAATATTATGCAGTGGACATCCCTCAACGACCTGAGAGAAAAATACCTCTCATTTTTTGAGTCCAAGGGGCATTTGCGCCTTCCCTCTTTCCCGCTGATCCCCCATAACGACAAATCTCTTCTCCTTATAAACTCCGGCATGGCACCTATGAAGAAATACTTCACAGGTGAGGAGGTACCGCCCCGCAATCGCGTTACCACCTGCCAGAAGTGCATCCGTACGCCCGACCTTGTGCGCGTAGGACACACCGCACGTCACGGCACATTCTTCGAAATGCTGGGTAACTTCTCGTTTGGTGACTACTTCAAGAACGAAGCTATTCCGTGGGCTTGGGAATTTCTGACCAAGACTCTGGAGATTCCGGAAAACCTGCTGTGGCCCTCCATTTACGAAAATGACGAGGAAGCATACCACATCTGGCGTGACGTTATCGGTGTTCCCGAGGAGCACATCGTTCGTCTCGGCAAGGCTGACAACTTCTGGGAGCACGGCTCCGGTCCTTGCGGCCCCTGCTCCGAAATATACTTTGACCGCGGAGAAAAATACGGTTGCGGTTCTCCCGACTGTAAGCCCGGTTGCGAGTGCGACCGCTACATGGAGATCTGGAACAACGTATTCTCTCAGTTCAACAACGACGGTAAGGGTAACTACACCGAGCTGGCGCAAAAGAACATCGATACCGGTATGGGTCTTGAGCGTCTCGCTTGCGTAATGCAGGGCGTTGACAATATGTTCGAGGTTGACTCCATCCAGAAGGTCATCAAAAAAGTTTGCGAGATCTCAGGCAAGAAATACGGCGACGATAAAAACAACGATATTTCCATCCGTGTTATTACCGACCACGTCCGCAGCGCAATGTTCATGATCTCGGACACCGTTATTCCCTCTAACGAGGGCCGCGGATACGTTCTCCGCAGAATCATCCGCCGCGCATGCCGCCACGGCAAGCTGCTGGGCATCGACCATCCCTTCCTTGTTGACGTAGTTGAGGTTGCTATCGCCGAGAGCTGCGGTGCATATCCCGAACTTTCCGCACGCGCTGACTATATCAAGAAGATACTGTCCATCGAGGAAGAGCGCTTCGATACCACCATCGACGCAGGTCTTTCCATTCTTTCCGGTCTTATCAACACCGCAAAGCAACAGAATTCCAATACAATTCCCGGTGAGGAAGTATTCAAGCTATACGACACATTCGGCTTCCCCATCGACCTCACCCGTGAGATCGCCGAGGAAAGCGGTCTTGCCATCGACGAGGACAAGTTCCAGACTCTTATGGCAGAGCAGAAAAAGCGTGCACGTGAGGCTCGCGCCAACATCGGCGGCTGGGACAGCGCATCCAAGTCTCTGCTTGAAAACATTCCCGTAACCGAATTTACAGGCTACACTGAGCTTCGCTCCGAGGCAAAGATACTCGCCATCATGGTTGACGGCGAGCTGGTTGAGAACGTAAGCGAGGGCGAATGTACAATTATACTCGACAGAACCCCCTTCTACGGTGAAGGCGGCGGTCAGGTCGGCGATAAGGGCGCGATCACCGCTGACGGCAAGTCCATCTCTGTTACCGATACAAAAAAGACTGACGGCATTTATCTGCACATTTGTCTTGTTGCAAACGGCGTATTCAGCGTCGGCGATACTGTTATTGCTAACGTAATGGACCAGCGCCGCGCGGCTATCAAGCGCAACCACTCATCTGCTCACCTGCTTCAGGCAGCACTTCGCCGGGTTCTTGGCGATCACGTTGAGCAGGCAGGCTCTTATGTCAGCGACAGAATTTGCCGTTTCGACTTCTCGCACTTCCAGGCACTGACAGGTGAGGAAATCGCAAAGGTTGAGGCTATCGTAAACGCTCACATACTTGCCGCTGAAGGCATTGTAACCAAGGAAACCGACATTGAGACCGCCAAGAAAGAAGGTGCAATGGCGCTGTTCGGCGAAAAGTACGGCAAGACTGTACGTATGGTCAAGATGGGCGACTTCTCTACCGAGCTTTGTGGTGGTACCCACTGCGCAAGCACCGGCGAGATCGGTCTGTTCAAGATCACTTCCGAGTCCTCTGTTGCCGCAGGTGTTCGCCGTATCGAGGCTGTAACAGGTTTTGGTGTGCTTGAGCTTATGGCTCAGAAGGATGCGCTTATCCACGAAACCGCAAAAGAGCTCAAGGCGGCTAACCCTGCTGACATCGCAAAGCGTTCTGCCGCAGTTATGAATGAGCTGAAGGAAAACAAGAAAGAGATCGAGTCTCTCAACTCCAAGCTGGCTTCCACCAAGCTTGATTCCATTCTTTCAGGTGCTGTTGAGATCAAGTCTGTAAAGCTGGCAACCGCCCGTCTTGACGGTATGCAGATCGACGTTGCTCGCAGCCTTGCTGACGAGATCAAGGCTAACAATCCCGACACAGTCGCGGTACTTGCAATCAACACCGACGGCAAGCTCAACTTTATCGCTGTTGCAGGCAAGGATGCAGTTGCAGCAGGCGCTCACGCAGGCAAGCTTGTAGGCGCTGTTGCCGCAGTCACAAACGGTCGCGGCGGCGGTCGTCCCGACAACGCAATGGCAGGCGGTCAGGATGCTTCCAAGATAGCGGAAGCACTTGAGGCTGCAAAGACCACACTTGAGTCCATGATCAAATAAAAAGTTTATCGGCTGATGCCCAAAGGCATCAGCCGATTTTTTGTCTATAAAAATCAAGGGAAGCCTCCATAGAGGCTTCCCCATTTTTCTGTGGGTATATTCCACACGAATATTAGTCTGCAGTAAGACCGGATCTCTCGATACCCTGAACAAGGAAGTTCTGGCAGAAGAGATACATAATAATCAGCGGAGCGATTATCATCAAACCGCAAGTGTTACGGATTGCAGCATTCCACAGATTCTGTCCTGCGTAGTTGTTAACCAGCGAGTTCGGTATACCAACGATCTTAGGCAACAGTACTACCTTTGTGGTGGTAAAGAACAGGTTGGTGTAGAAGTCATCTGTCCACTGCCACGAGAACGCGAACAGGAAAACAGTGATCATCATAGGAACAGACAGAGGCAGAATGATCTGAATGAATGTACGGATGGTACCCGAACCGTCGATGTAAGCAGATTCCTCAAGCTCATCCGGTACACCGGTGAAGAACTGTCTGAGCATGAAGATGTACAGACCGTTCTTAAATGCAAGACCGGTAGCGGAGAGAATGATCAGGGGCCAGAACTTGTTGGTCAAGTTCAGACCGTCGGGAGTCCACCACTGATCCCAAGCCTCGGGAACAATGTCGATCTTGGAGAGGATAGCATTGATCCACTCGATCTCACCTACAGTAGCACCGCCTGCCAGGAACTTGAAGATACCGAGAATATCGAAGTATCTGAAGTTCATGAACAGAGAAAGCTGAAGTGTGGGGTGAGGAACTACCATAGTCAGGACTACAAGCAAGAACAGGAACTTGTTACCCTTGAACTTAAACTTTGCAAGACCGTACGCGATGAAGCAGCAGACGAATGTCTGGATCAGCGCGGTGGATGCGGAAAGTGCCAGGGTAGTAGCGAATGCCTTCATGTAATCAAGCTCAAGGAATATCGCCTTGTAAATGTTAAGGTTAGGCTTAGTGGGAATCAGACGAACCGTTACGTTAACAAAATCCTCGGGGGGCATTATGGAGCCCGCGATCTTGGTGTAGAAGGGGAACAGCACGATATATGCTATACCGATCATGAGCACCAAGCGGAAGATATACCATGTAATATTTGTGACAAAGCTCATAGAGATGAACTTAGCCTTAAGTCTCTCAAGCAAAGGAGTTCTTTCAAAATCAACCTTGATCTTGTTTTTTGTTTCCTTCATAACCTGAGGCTTCTTATCAATATTCTGAGAATTCATCAAGCATATCCTCCTTTCTTAGTCTCTCTTCTGATAGAATACGTACATTGACATGACAGCCGCTACCAGAGCAATGATAGCAAGAACTATCAGGAAGTACATCCAGGACATTGCCGAGCTTATTACGTTACCGTTGTTGGTCTCATACGTTTTGGAAATGAACTTCATAACCGTGTTGGAGTCCGTAGTAAATGAGTCTATTATCGTATAAATCGCATTTACAAGTATCATCGGGCTTATCATTGGCAAGGTTATCTTCCAGAATGTTTCCCAACCGGTAGCACCGTCCATCTGGCAGGATTCGTAGATCGCAGGAGAGATGGACTGAAGTGCTGCTAAGAATATCAGCATCTGAACACCGGAACGGTTAACGATATCGTAAATATTGTTGATAGCTGTAACAACATACTCAACTATACCGGTACCGATCTTCATGTTGGCAAACAATCGCTCGACGTCAATCGCCGATACGATGTCTGCCGCTGTGCTCTGACCTGTACCGTCTGTAATACCCTCTTCTTCTTCCATCATATCGCCGACGATATTCTGAGACTCGATGGACTCCATAATACCGGTGGAAAGAATAACGGGAATGAAGAATATTGCACGGAATATCGCACGGCCTGCCATCTTCTGGTTAAGCAGAACTGCCATAAACAGAGAGAAGATCAGAATAGCGGGAATATCGAAAACAAGTTCCCAGATACCGCTGACCAGCGTACTTACAAAGTCAGGGTTAACGAACAGTGCTTCACGATAGTTGTCAAATCCAACAGGATTAAGGTTGTATCCACCGCCCGCAAGAACCTCAATTCGGAAAAAGCTGAGCTTTACGGAGTCGAAAATTATGGGGAGGTAGATAAGAAGGAAACCTGCAACGAAAGGAAGTACGAAAAGCCAACCTGCGCGAGCCTTACGTCTGTCAAGTGACACTGCGCGGCGACGCTTGGGTGCCTGCTTTTTAGCAGCTGTATTCTGCAATTTAGCTTCGTTTGTCATTTTGCATCATATCTCCTTTCATTAGTGGTAGAATACAACATATCCGGATGCGGGTATGGTGTATGTCACGTCGTCGAGAACAACAGTTACTGCGAAGAAGTTGTAGTTAAGAATGAAGGTCTTGTAAGCAACGTACTTGCCGCTTGCATCCTGATCACCGTAAGTTACCTTTACAATGTTACCATTGTCGTTGGTGTACTTGGTGTACTCATAGTCTGCATACAGCTGGTTGCCGAGATCTGCGCTGTCGTCGTCATCCTCGGTGTCGGTAGTTTCGCCGTCATCGGGAATATCATCGGGATTAACCTCTTCATCGGTAGAGGGAGTTTCAACAGGAGTTTCAACGGGCTCCTCTTCAACCTCGGGCTCAACAATGATTACTACGTAATCCTTAGCAACCTCTGCGCTGTCATTGTAGGTCTTAGCAGCGTCTGCTACAACACCGTCAATAGCCTTTGCAAGCTCAACAGCATTTGCATAGGACTCTTCAGCTGCAACCTTGATAGCATCGCTGATACCTTCAAGATTCTTGAGAGCATCAACTGCCTTCTTTGCGTCTTCAAGAGCAACTACGATATCCTCAGCAGCCTTTTCAACCTTAGCCTGCTCATCAAGAACCTTCTGGAGAGCATTCTTAAGAGCGGTCTTGGAAGAATTGAAGGTATTTTCAAGACGAGTTGCGGTAGCAACAGCCTTTTCATACTCTTCTCTTGCCAGATTCATTGCGTAACCTGCGTCAGTAGCTGCCTTTCTGTCGGCTGCGGTTGCGGTATCGAGAGCTGCCTTTGCGGTTGCTTCTTCGTATGCAGCCTTGGCTTCATCGTAGATCTTAAGAGCTTCGTCTCTTGCAACAGCTGCTTCCTGGCTGTTCTTTTCAGCGGTTACTGCATTGTCGAAAGAGCTCTTAACACTTGCCGCTCTGGTAACAGCGGTAGAAGCTGCCTTCTGAGCAGTAGTGATAAATGAGTTAACATTTGTTTCTGCGTTGATTGCGATAGCAACTGCAGCAAAGTTAATTGCCTTGTTTGCCAAATCAACGGTAGCTGCGGAATTCTTTTCGCTGTTAACGGCATACTCCTCAGCAGCTGCCTTGATAGCGTCTGTTGCGCTCTCAACGGTAGCAACGAAGTTTGCCGCAACGCGGGATGCCTCGGAAAGGGTTACAACCTGTGCGGAAGCAGATACTGCTGTATCATGAGCAGTAATACCTGCCTTGATAGCCTCAGTCAAAGCCTTCTTAGCATTGGACAGGGCTGTATTAGCAGATCTGGTTGCGGTCTGAGCAGCACTGTATGCATTCTTTGCTTCGGTTTCAGCTGCGGTAGCTTCATCCTTAGCTTTGTTAGCTGCGTCGATTGCTGCCTGATCTGTACCCTTAGCAGTTTCTGATGCTACTGTCTTAGCGTCGGTAGCTGCCTGCTTTGCTGCATCATATGCAGTCTTAAGCTCAGCCTCTGCTGCGACTGCTGCATCATAGGTGTTCTGAGCCTCGGTCTGAGTTGCAAGTGCTGCGTCAATGTCTGCGATAGACTTTTCAGCTGCCTCTGCGGCGGACTTAGCAACATCCAGCAAGGTAGCGATCTTTGCGTCGTTATCCTTGGTGGTCTGACGTGCTGTCAGAATGTCCTTAATTGCCTGAGCTGTTGCGGTCTGCTCTGCCTTTTCAAGAGCTGCCTTGAGTTCCTGCTCTGCGGCGATGATGTCTGCTTCCAGTTCATCAGCATCGGGAACACGTTCACCAACCAGGAATTCGTGGCTGATAATAAGCTTTGTCTGAATGTCGGAGAGCTGTTCGTTCAACTCATTGTAAATATCTACAAGCTCGTCGTGCCAGATGTCATAACGAACGGAGTAGTACTTGCTGAGATAAGAGTCATCCTTAAGCAGTGTAGCATTGTCCTTGTTGTAGGACAGGATGAAGTAAGGAGCTGCACCGTTTTCAATGGTTCTGAGTTTTGCATAACCAATGTTACCTTCCATGTTGAGGGCAGAGCCTGCAAAAGGTATGTAACCGTGGAGCAGAACACCAATGAAAGGAACGGAGTTGGAGGAACGGTTATAACGGCTGGAGTCAAGGGATACACCGAGTATGTGGTCAACATACTTCCATGTGTATGCGTTACCGCCGGTAACCATTATGTTATCATAGTTGTTATCGAAGTATTCCAGAGCGTTTATAGTAAACTGCTTGGAGTCTTCGCGGTTGTAAGGCTCATCCTCATCAAAGTCGGAGTTCAGATCGGAACCGAGGTTGCCGAGTGAAATATTGCCATAACCGTACTTGAGATAATTGTTGGAGAACTTCTCATAGAAGTGTGCATAGTATGCGGGGGAAATTGCCATCTGGAAGTAGCTGACAAAGGTCTGATAGGTTGCGCTGTACTCACGTCTTGCGGTATAGCGGTTATCTATGGTCTTTACCAGATGCTTCTTGTTGTTCAGACCGTCGAAGTTGCCAAAGTTCTGAGCATAGACAAAATCGAAGTCGGGATATACGCCAAAGTCTTTATCCTGAGCATATGCAACAAGATCTTCGAAGCCGTTCTTGCCGCCGACTGCCTTTTCCCACTTGAGGTTGTAAGGCATGGTAGAATACATACCGCCGTTAGCGTAACCTGTAAGCTTGAAGTTGATGTTGTCGATGCCCTCTGCAGCGAGTTCATCATACATTGTCATGATATCCTCAAAGGAAGTAAGAGCAACCTTGGTGTTTACGGGAACGGAAAGTATCTTCTTAATGGTATTGATAGCACCGAAGGTTTCGATGTAAAGCGGGATATCTTCGTCTATCTCGGACTGCTGCAGGCGCTTCAGAATGCCAAGCTTGTCGAGATATTCACGATATGCAACCGCCATACCGAGCCATGAGGTCTCGTAATACTTATCAATTCCCTTTTCTTTCGCTATTTCATCGTCTGTCAGCATAAAGTAACGGATCTTATAGTTGCCGACGTACTTTCTCTTGGAAACAACGGTCCAGGTGGAGTTGGTACCAACCGAGATAGCGTCTGACATGTTGTAGGAGTCCTTGGGACGAGGATAGAACATCATCTGCAGTGTGTTATACTTACTGAGCGAACCTGCGTGGTAAGTATATATCTCTGCCAGTGCGTCACCCTCTTCGATAACTGCTACATAGCCACGGCTGACTTCCTCTTCCTGTTCAACCATTACTGTCGTGCCGTCTTCCTTCTCGGTATCTACGTTTCTTGTGATCTTATCGTTGGAAACGATACCGAATGCGGGATAGCGAATGGTTTCCTGGTGTGCACCTGCGATAGTGTGGTAAGCAAAGTCGTGACCGTATACCTTACCGCTTATGGTTGTGGTACCCTTGGAAGCCAGCTCTTCAAAACGGAAGATAGAGCCGGAGCCGTCGGGATAGAAGGTATAACCTGTCTGGGGATTCTTCTGGTCATCGCCTGCGTAGTTAGCGCCGGCGCCCATGTAAGGAAGCATGCTGATATAAGTCAGCTGATATTCAGACTCGTCAAAACGGATACCGTTTGCGGGAAGTCTGACGCTCAGTCCCTGTTCGTCAAGAGTATACTCAAGAGCCATCTTGAACAGTGCGGGAGCACGGTCAGAGCCTTCGTATTCGGTCTCTTCATGGTCCTTGTCAAGCTCTTCATAGGTGTAGAGCGGGCAATATGTCTTGATCAACTCCTCGACCTTACGTATCTCTGTTTCGGATGCGACGGGGTCAAAGACATATATAGCCATTTTCTTTGTGATCGGGAAAGCTGCGAAAAGCTCTGCTTTACCACGGTCAGAAGCGATCGTTTCGGGGTCCTTGAGAAGGTAGTAAGCCTTCAGCTTCTTGAATTCGAACGCGTCTTCATCAAGAACTGTAAGAACGGGAGCAAGTATCTTTTCTTCGAAGCGTTCCTTACGGATGTAACGAGGAACCAGCATTCTGGTCTCTTCACGACCGATGGTGTACTCTACGCGGATACCGCCCTTAATATTTTTAACCTTGACCTGGCCACGGTAGCTTGCCTCTACAAAGCTGTAGAAGTACTTATCCTGGTCATTGTCAACGTATCTGACCACGAGCTGAGACATGATCTGCTCTTTTGTGGATTCAGAACCCTTGGTCGTTGCGATGTCGTAGGGGTTTGTGGAAATGATCTGTCCGGATGCGAGATCAACTACAGCAACCTCGCCGCTGAGTTCGTCTGCCCACAGCTGAAAGCCGTCTCTTTCGAGTCTGAGCTGCATGGTAGCAAGCTTTTCTTCGGGAGTAGCATACTTTGTGGTAAGATATTTTTCCAGCGTTTCCTGGATCTTATCAGCCTCCGTTTTTACTTCAGCGGCCGAAACCTCCATCGCAGGCAAAACGGAAAGTCCACCTACCAGCATAATTGCAGTCAAGAGCCCGGAAATAATTCTTATTAACTTTTTCATTCTGTTTTTCCTCCTCTCTGCAATTACAATCGGTAGTTAATTTCAAGAATAATGTTGGAGATAAAGCCTACTACCTTGCCGAGAAGCGTTGTGAACAAGATTCCGACAAACATAATGAAAGCCATACCTATAATTGTGCCGATGGTTGTTGTAATACCCTTGAAGAGTGAGTAGTCGTGAGTAACCATCATACCGAGGAATATCAGACCAATAGCCCAGATAAATCCTACAGTGACTACCAGGTTTACGATATCAGCCTCTGCCTTTGTTACAAAGTTAGAAGCGATAGTAGCGGGAATGATCGTCAGGATCAGAGGAACCAGCGAGTAAGAGATAGCAATAATGATATCCTTGAAGCTGCCTTCACCGTCGAACAGTGTTGTCAGACACCAGTTTGCGATAGCAAACAGTGCGAAGGGCAGCAGAACGCTGATAGCCTGAGAGAAGATCGATGTAAAGCTTCCGGTGGGGTTCATAATGTAGCCCTGACCGATAGCCTGATAATAGAAGGCAAGAACGGTAAGAAGTATGAACACAACTGCCGCTCTCATAGAGCCACGCTTCTCATGCTTGATATCCCAGAAGCCGTCGAACGGGTGGAACATTACATGGAATACGTACAGAAGCTCTTCCTTGAAGGTACGCTTACCGCCTGCGGTTGCAGCGGCCTTGTTTACCTTCTTGGCATACTTCATAAACATGGAGCAAGCTACAATAATAATGATCACTGCTACGGGGATAAGAAGTATCCACTTGGAGATCCACTCCTGACGGATCTCTTTGTAAGCGTCGGAGTAGTTAGAAGTATCATATGCAGCCTTGAAGTAAGCGATAGCTTCTCTGGGAGCATTGTTTCTGTAGAGTGCCTGACCGATACCGATATAAGCAGTATCAAAGTTGGTATTACGCTTCAGAATTTCTGTCCAGTCCTCAACTGCCTTGTCGTATCTACGGTTGTTCTGGTTTTCGAGAGCCTGGATAAGGATGTTACCATACTCAGTTCTTTCGTAAACGGTGATGTTATCGTTCAGACCGTCAAGAATAAGCATTGTGTCGCCCTGATAAGCAACAGCCTTGATGCTCTGAAGGTTACCGAGCTGGTTACCGCTGTCACCGAACGCGAACAGCAGGTTACCGTCGAAGTCGTAGGTGAATATCTTGTTTCTCTTGGAGTCTATGATGGACCAGGTCTTCTCGGGTCCCACTGCAACGTCAGTTACGCGGGATACACCGGAATTGGAGGTGGAGTCATAGCTCTGGAAGTTGACCTCACCTGCAGGCGGCCAGAAGCCGTTACGTCTCATGATCTCCTCGCCCGCTGCGTTCAGCATCTTTACGGGAGAGTAGTCACCGTTATCTTTGGTCTTGTTGTTAATGAAGCTACGAACCTTGCCTTCTGTAATAGAAGATGTGGTAACGTAAATGAAGCCTTCGGAGTTAATTGTAATGTTGTTAAACTCGGTGGAGATGTAGGACTGGGAGAGCTCTCTCTGCTCGTCAGTCTGGAAACGTCTCCAAAGTATCTGCCATGCGGAAATGGTAACTGCCTGAGCACCGATGAAACCTGTCATAACACCGTCGGAGGTCATAACGATGATACCTTCATAGGTGGTAGAGGATACAACGAAGATTCTTCCGTACTGGTCAACAGCAACTGCGACCGGCTTATAAACAGCGTCCTCGTCGAACAGGTTACTTTCGGGCTGAGGAATGATTCTCTGATAATTACCCTCAAGGTCAAATGTAACGATACGGTTTGCGTCTGTGTCACAAACGTAGATGGTATCATCTGTTACAAATACACCTGCGGGAGCTGTAAATTCGTCCTCAATACCGTATTCATTTATGAAATTGGAGATGGTGAACTTCAGCTTGTAGTAACGGTCAAGAACAACGATTCTGTTACCCTTGGAGTCTGCTATGTAGACGTTCTTGTTCTTGTCAACAACAAGGTCCTTAGGATCGTCGATAGCCTCTTTAAGTCCCATATAGTCGGAGTCAACCGTCATCAGGGGGGTGTAGGCATCAGGCGAATGCAGTGCGTATCCGCCGATACCGTATGTATATGTCTGATAAGGCTTAGCTGCGCTGGCAGGAAGAGCAAAGAGAGAGACAAGTGTGATCAGCACAAATATAAGACATATAATAGATGTAACTTTTTTCATTGATTTGTCCTCCTCTCTTAGTCTTTCATACCACTGGATCCCATGGTCTCAATAATATTGGACTGGGTTAAAACGAATACCGAGATCGGAACTGCCATCATGATAACTGTTGCAGCAGCGGATGCGCCCGCACGCTTGATACCGCCGGCGGGTATCTGCTGAATTGCGAAGTTAAATGACTTGAGCTGCTCGCAATGGATGTAGATGGATGCGCCTGCATTCCACAGATCCTGGAAGCTGTAAATGATAAGTGTCAGCCATGCGGGCTTAACCATAGGCATTGCGATGGTCCAGAAGGTTTTGAACTCGGACGCGCCGTCGATACGAGCAGACTCAAGAACCGCGTCGGAAACCGAGCTTTCCATGAACTGCTTCATCAGGTACAGACCAAGGGTTGTAGCAAATGCGGGAACGATGATCGCAAGATATGTATCTACCCAATGGAATGCGCTCATGATCATGAATCTCGTTACACCGGTAACGGTTGCATGGAACATAAGGGACATTCTGACCAGCTTAAACATCCACTTGCGGCCCGGGAACTTGATCTTAGCCATGGCGTAAGCTGCCATGGAAGCCAGGAACAAGTGACCTGTGGTACCGGATACGGAAGTAAATACTGTGTTAAATATGTATCTTGTGAAGGGAACCCAGGAGGTGTTCATGAGTATGAACAGATCCTTGAAGTTCTTAAATGTGGGCTTTGTAACGTAGAAACGAGGGGGGAATCTCCACAGCTCGTCAAGCGGCTTGAGTGACTGCATTACAACGTACACCATAGGCAGGAACATGAATGCGCCCATGAGTACGAGCATTACTGTGATACCGGCGTCGCCTCCGACAGAACGGGAGAGCACGACCTTGTGTTTTCTTGTTCTTAATCTTGCCATATCACTCACCAACCTTCGAAAGAACTTTTCTGACCAATGAGTTTGCTCCGATCATGATAGCGAACAGAACAACCGCAATGGTAGAAGAATAACCGTATTCAAGACGCTGGCTACCGTAGTCCTCCAAGTGGTGCATAATGGTGTGCGCACAGTAGTCAACGGAGGGGAATCCGCAGAGCGCGTTAACGATACTACCAAAACCGAAGGAGTTGGTAATAGCCATAACCGCACCGAACATCAGCTGAGGTCTCATCTGAGGAAGAGTGATATACCACAGCTCCTGCCAACGGTTCTTGATACCGTCAACAGCGCCTGCCTCATACAGCTCCTGACGTACGCCCTGGAGACCTGCGATGAAGGACAGGAATGCAGTACCGAGTGACGTCCACAGGGCAACCACTATACAAAGAGGCATTACCCAGTCAGCGTCCTCGAAGAACTGAATTTCTTTATCAATAAGTCCGAACTGGATCAACCAAGCGTTGACCCAACCATAGGAGTCACCCGAGAACAGGGTACCCCAAATAAGGTAAACCTGACCGGAAATAGAAGGTGCATAGAATATAAGTGTTACAACTGCTCTTACTCTGGGGGACAGCTCGTTGATGAACCATGCTACCAGGAAGGACATGAGGTAAGATGCCGGACCGACGATAACCGCGAACACGAATGTGTTCTTGCAGCAAAGCAAGAAAATATCGTCAGCAAGGAACAGTGTAATATAGTTGTCGAGCCAGACTATGTTAGGCCACTGCAGCATGTTGAAGTCGGTAAAACTAATTACTATCGACAATACAACCGGCAACACGGTGAATATGGTAAACAAAATCATGTAAGGCGCTACGAGAACGTAAGCGGCTTTATTGCGTTTCATTTCCTTCCATATCCACTCACGGCGTGTCATATCTTTGCGGGCAACCGCTTTCTTTTCTGCCGTTTTCGTTGACATGTGCTCTTTCTCCTTATAAAGATTTCTTCATTATTATATATATCAGTCTACGTAGGAATTGAGTGCATTACCCGCATCTGCAAGATACTGAGCAATGTAGTAGATGATAGTAGCCGTTTCCTCGACATAGTAGTATGCCTCATAGGAAGCGCACTTACGAGCATTTCTTACTTGTTCGATCTCGTTCTTTGCGATGGTACCGTTGGGATCAAGAGAGTTATACAGATTCTTGAAGTTCTCTGCAACTACCAGCATTGCTGCTGCTTCGTTACTTGTGAGAGCAAGGTTTACTTCGTTGATCATGCTTGCGTAGGACTGGTTGTAACCGGCGGACGCTTCAAGATTGGGAATCAAAGTCTTGCTGATCTGTGCAATTCTCTTTTCAGCCTTGTTGTTAGCTACCTTTCTTTCGGACTCACCCTTAGCCGCGAGGTTTTCAATAGTCTCAAGAGTTTCAAGACCGAACTCGTTACGCTTCTTGGTGATCTCGGTGTTTATTGTCTTAATGTAGCTGAGCAACTCAGTCGTAGGCTCTGCCTTGTCGTTATACGCGTCAAGGAATGCGAACTTGGTGTAACGACCGATAATATAAGAACCGGGGTAGTTGGGGATAGATGCGAGGTTGTTGAACTGGAGTGCAACGTTGTTGTACTCTTCGGTAGTCCAAGGCAAGCTAGAGAGCGCGTTGAGGTTTGCAGTGGAGTGCTTAGCGGAGTCGCCGAGGATCGCTGCCATTTCGTTAGCGTAATCACTCTGGCACTGTGCGCCGGAATGCCACTTCATGAAATCCCAAGAGCCTTCAACATTGGAGCAACCTGTGATCATAACGATCGCGGATACGGTAGAAACGGATACGTTGTTGATGTTGCCGTTTTCATCGACCATACCGGGCAGCGGCACGAACTGCCACATACCACGAATTTCTGTCGCGTAAACTACCAATTTATTATAAGTACCGATGTAGGATGCAATACCGATAGGCATTTCACCTGTTCTGAAACGGTTCTCAAAGTCGTACTTGTAGGGGAAGGAGTACATTGTGAACATGTTACACATGGTCTCGAAGGACTCAAGTGCTGTGTTCGAGTCAAGATTGATTCTCATACCGTCATCGGCGAACAGCGTGCCGCCCATCTGGTATAAGAAGATCTTATAGTCACTGGAAAGACCGATTTCCATGTTCTGAGACTGGAGGATCGGAACTGCCTCGAGGATATCGTCCCAAGTTTTGGGTATCTCAAGACCAAGGTCTGCAAGGATATCTGTTCTTACGAACATCATGGGGAAGGACTGGTTTTCGGGGAGACCGTAGTAGTGGTAATCGCCCTCGGAGTCCTCGATACCGAGAACCAGCATTGCAGCCTCGTTGAACTGACGTGTTTCCTCGTTGACAGCGAGATCATAGAAGCCGTCAAGGTCTTCTATTTCCATCAGCGCGCCACGGATAGCGTAGTTGATAACGTTATCTTCACCCAGACCGATGTAAACATCAGGGCCGGAGCCTGCAAGAATGGAAGGAAGCAGTGTAGCGCCTGCAACCAGCTTGAGGTTTACGGGAACGTCGTGGAAGTCATTATTAATAAGGGTACGAACGACCTGTGCCTGGTCACGACCTGTAGCCAGCCAAGCCTCAACAACCTCTTCGGAGTCTACATTTTCAACAACTGCGCCCATACGGTCGTAGTTACGGAAGAAACTCTGAATGAAGCTGGAGATCTCGTGTCCGAAGGACTGGATGAAGTTAGGCTTTGCTTTGGGGATCTTAGCTTCTGCGGACTGAACGACCAGGAAGTCGATCTGCAGAGGCTGAGTCTTGGTATCGCTCAGCAGCGTACCGAAGGTACCGAGGTAACTCTTGAGCTGGTCAAGGTTACGAGCGATCTCATCCTCGTCGCCGTGCATACGGCGAAGCAGTGTAACCAGCTTGATGATGGTTGCGGAGCTTGTACTCTTAACGCCTGCGGTAGCAGCCATTTCGTTTGCAACATCTTCAAGTATATCAGCCTGACGCTTGAGGTCGATAATGGTATCGGGCATTATACGGTAGAAGCCGTAGTCACGATATTTATCGGGGTTAGCACCGGTGAGCTGAAGAATATCCAGGTAGTCGGAGTTGATGGACTCAAGCGACTCGGTCAGCTGACGGATAACGGGACCCATGGAGCCGAGCGAAACCTCAAACTTGAATGTGTACTCAACACCTGCTTCGAGGTATACCTCGATAGCATGATACTCGGTAGTAAGATTGCCTTCCTCGTCTTCAGTCTTGGTCAGATACTGAAGAGGACCGGACTGCCAATCTGTGGAGTAGTTGAATACCAGCTCGGTAGCTTCCGCAAAAGGAACACCGTTGTAGTATCCCTTATCGCCAGCCTTCAGACCGTCACTGTAGATGTACAGTGCGCGGGACGTGTAAATACCGTCCAGAATGTTCTGTCTGAATCTGGGAACAATGCTGTACATACCGGAGTCATTGACCTTGATCTTATACTCAACGCCCTGACCCGAGGTCTGCCACTTTTCACCGCCGATGGTGTTCAGCATTGTCTGCTTTGTGCTTGCGGGAGAGTTGATAGCGCAGGTTCTGTCTTCAACGGGGTAAACCGTCTGTGTTGTGGTTGCGCTGGGGAACTCTGCCTCAATCTTTACTACGCTTGTGCCCTTCTTCTCGCTTGCGTATTTAGCGGTATAGTCGGCATAAGACATATATTCCTCGTGAGGAACGAGCTTTATGTAGCTGATGGTAACAGGCTCGTTTACTGCCTCAAGAGATATAACATGCTCGCCCTCGGTAAGTACGAACTCAAAGCTTTCGCTGTAGAATCCGTCAACGTCCTTGAGCTGGAATGTTTTCCACTCGGGAGCCTGATACATCGAGTTTCTGATCTCGTTGTTATCAATGTCTATCTTAAAGAAGCGAACGGTGTTTTCATCAACATGCTTGGAAATATCCTCGGTCCAGACTGCGGGGAACTTGTAGATCACATATGTGCCATCCTCGCGTGTCTCGGAGGTCGCTTCCATACCGGCAGCTTTTGCTGCGTTGATGTATGTGTCTGCGCTCTCGCCCTTACCGAGCTTTATTTCGCCGTCAATGTACTCGCTCTTCCATACCTTAGGCATGGTAATGTAGCGAGCTTCCGCGAAGGGAATGGCACCGTCGACACGGAAAATACGCTGTATCGATGTAGCCTTACCCTCGTTGGGATAATAACCGATCTCGAAGCTGTACTTTGCGGTCTCGGGAATCTTGACATTCCACGAAACTGTGCCCGAGCCGGGAGTGTAAAGCGCTTCAACGCCATCGTAAGTACCAACGCTTACTTCAGCAGTTGTAGCTTCTTTGTTGTAATTTGTGCCTTCAACGATTATTTCAGCCTCGGCACGCTTGACGCCCAAGTACTTTTCGCTGTACTCGGCATACGAAATAGCGTTAAGCTGCTCTCTGACGTCTGCGATGGTCTTGTCGGTAACCGATGTTGACGCGTCAGTCTCACCGTCATTCGCGGTAGCAACTATGATGCTGCCGGGAATGAGCATGAGCATCGCAAGGAAAAGAGCACATAACCTTTGAAATTTCGTTCTTTCCATAGGGTTCTTCCTCCTGCAATTTTTCAAGCACAGCCCGGAAAGTGACTGTACTTGTGTGGGCTTGCGCCGCCATATCGTTTTGCGCGAAATGACGAATACAGCCCGTCGCCGTGCTCCATCACATCCGACGGAGGGGCTACGCACACCCTTTGTCGGATTTATTTGTGTAAATTGCCATATCCACCGCCTTGCGCTAAGCGTGAATACGCTATATACACCGGCAATTAGCCGTTTCGGCTCGCACAGCAACCGACCGAACGCAATTTGCCCTGAAGTGATAGAGTAATAATACCACATTCGCGACTCATTGTCAAGCATAGTTTTTCTTTTATATTATTATATAATAACGATATTTTTTTGATTTTTCCACATACTTTTCCACACTTTGGATGTGGAAAAGCGAATTTTTGGCACATTGTTAATACTGCACATCGGAATGATGTTTTGGGTAATTTTTAGTTACCTAAAATACCATCTCAGAGCGTGATGCTGCCTGTTTTTTGGGCATTTTTCTGTCATTTTTGACAGTAGATTTTTAGATTAATTTCGCAAGTAATTTTTAGTTACCCGACTATTTTTTAATCATTGCGTCCGCAACCAACTGCGGTTTTTAAAATTTTGTTAAAAGTGTACAAAAATCGGTCACAAATTTCTACACCCAAATTCACATTAAATTTACTAATTTTTTTGTCAAAAACCGAGTTTTTCACATTTCCTTCACCTTTTTGAGGCAAAAAGTAAAAAGCAGCGACGCTCATAGTGAGCGTCGCCGCATTTTTTATTCAGATCAGTGATGATGAGCGCACTCCGGACCGCAGCAATGATCTGCCACGTCGGGCACCTCTTTGTCGATTCCGTTGCGCTTATAGTAATCCGAAATTGCCGCCTTGATTGCTTCCTCGGCAAGCACCGAGCAATGCACCTTTACGGGCGGAAGTCCCTCAAGCGCTTCGACAACAGCTGAGTTTGTAAGCTTGAGTGCATCATCAATGCTCTTGCCCTTGATCAGCTCGGTAGCCATAGAAGACGTAGCAATTGCAGCGCCGCAGCCGAACGTCTTGAACTTAACGTCAACGATAATATCGTTCTCGACCTTGATGAACATCTGCATTATATCGCCGCACTTGGCGTTACCCACGGTTCCGACACCGCTGGCATCTGCGATCTCGCCAACGTTGCGGGGATTTGTGAAATGATCCATTACTTTTTCTGTATAAAGCATTATTTTTACCTCCTATCAGTTGCCCGGATATATCGGGCTCATAGCGCGAAGCTTATTGACAACATCCGATGTCGCCGCGATGATGCGGTCGACCTCCTCCTCGGTGTTGGAGTGCGAAAGTGAAAAACGAAGCGAGCCGTGTGCCTGCTCAATGGGAAGTCCGGTAGCAAGCAAGACGTGGGAAGCTTCAAGTGAATTTGACGAACAAGCAGAGCCTGTCGATGCCGCAATACCCATAATATCAAGCCAAAGCAGCAGACTTTCGCCCTCAACGTACTCAAAAGACACGTTTACGTTGCCCGGCAGTCTGTTTTCACGGTGGCCGTTAAGCTTGGAATGCGGAAGTGCGGTCAGACCTGCTATCAACTTGTCGCGCATAGCACGGACACGCTGCATATCCTCCATATTCTGCTGTGCCAGCTCAGCCGCACGGGCAAAGCCGACTATATAAGGCAGGTTTTCGGTTCCTGCGCGTTTGCTCTTTTCCTGACCGCCGCCGTCAATAAGGTTTGCGATGCGAACACCCTTTTTGATGTACAGCGCGCCGATACCCTTGGGAGCGCCCAGCTTATGTCCTGAAACCGCAAGCATATCAACACCCAGCTCCTTTACATTGAAAGGAATGGAGCCGAACGCCTGAACTGCATCGGTAAAGCACAGCGCGCCAACGTTGTGAGCGATCTCTGCGATCTCGCGGACAGGCTGAATAGTACCTATCTCGTTGTTTGCCAGCATAACGGCGACTATTATTGTGGTTTCGTCAGCCTCGCGACGAAGCTGCTCCATATCAACCGTTCCGTTTTCGTCAACGTCAAGATAAACTACGTTAAAGCCCTCACGGGACAGCGCCTCGCAAGTGTGAAGCACGGCGTGGTGCTCGATCTTGCTTGTGATTATTTTATTTCTTCCCTGCTTAGCCTTGTGAGCCGCGCCTTTTATTGCCCAGTTATCTGACTCGGAGCCGCAAGAAGTGAAGTAGACCTCATCGGGAGCACAGCCAAGTGTGCTCGCAACAGTTGCCCGCGCCTCAACCAGCAACTCCTTTGCCTTCTGACCGTCACGGTGCAAGCTGGAAGGGTTGCCCCACGCTTCATTAAAGCAAGGCAGCATAGCCTCGACCACCTGTGGAAGTACAGGAGTTGTAGCCGCGTGGTCGGCATATATTCTTTTTTGATTATTTATATCCATAAAACATCCTCCTTTACGGAGCTTAAATTTCGGCACATATATTGTATACCATTTTCGTGTATTTTGCAATAGAATTTTTAATATTTTTAAAAAAACGTTAAATCAACACAATAATATACCAAAACGGTGTAGTTTTGGGTAAAAAATAACAAAAAATCGAGGCTGACGGACAAGTCAGCCTCATTTGACAATATGAATTACAGTCCCAGATACGCCGCGCCGATAATGCCCGCGTCGTTTCCGAGCTTTGCGATACGAATATCGGCAAGCGGAACGATGCCGTCGCCGTACTGCTCTGCGTGTACCACGGGAGCAAGCGCGTCAACCAGCGACTGCCCCTCATTGGAAATACCGCCGCCCAGCGAAATGACCTGAGGCTGGAATATGTTTACGATGTTTGCGATGCCGCAAGCAAGATACTTAATGTAAGTATCGTAAACCTCACGCGCCGCCTCGTCGCCCATGCGCATAGCGTCGCAAGCGGTACGTCCCGAAACCTTGCCGCGCTGGGCTACAAGCTCTGTCATCAGCGTTTTTCTGCCCGTCTTCGCGCATTCCTCTATTTTTTCCTTGGTCATTGCGATAAGCGCGGTTGCGGAGCTGTACGCTTCCCAACAGCCCTTGCGTCCGCAAGAACAGGGACGTCCGTTATACTCAATAACTATATGGCCAAGCTCCGCCCCTGCGAAGTTATGACCGGAATACACCTTGTTATCGATAATGATACCGCCGCCCACACCGGTTCCCAGCGTGATCATGACCGAATTGTGTGTTCCCTTTGCCGCACCCGCAACAGCCTCGCCCCAAGCGGCGGCGTTTGCGTCGTTCTCAACCGAAACACGGCTGACGGGAAATCTCTCTTTAAGCAGCTTACCTATGGGGAAATGACGGAAAGGCAGATTGTTTGCGTATTCAACAACGCCGTCGTCGTGGTTTGCCACGCCGGGGGATGCAATACCTACCGCGTCAATATCCGACGCGGACACGCCTGCCATCTCGCATACGCGATAGCAAAGCGCGGCAATATCGTCAACTATCTGCTCACCGGGACGCTGTGCGCGGGTAGGCACGCTGTGCTTTGCAATAATATTGTAATTTTCGTCTACAAGTCCTGCCGCGATATTGGTTCCGCCGAGATCTACACCTATTCTGTACATTTTATTTTCTCCTTATTGTCAAGTTTTTCAATTTTATCGGGTGAAAATATGGCTTCCACCTGTTCCGGAGTTGTTTTAAGCAACGCAACAACGATATAGACCGCCGTTGCCACCGCCAAAATGACCGTTATTATAACTGTGGGCGCATCCCACCAGTCGCCAGTGCCCAGCGTGGGCATAAGAAAACCGCAAAAATCGTATATTGCGTGAAGCGCGGCGCATATCCAGATGTTGCGCGTACGCAAAAGCACCACCGCGCACATTCCACCAATCAGGAACGAGTAGCCGACCTGTAGCAGCGTCGGTCCTATACCGCCGCCTGCCAGGAGATTGAGCAAATGAATACCGCCGAAGATGGCAGATGACGCCACCGTTACCCAGAATATTTGCTTTGTTGAGGACCGCCGCTTTTCCAACAATATCAAAAACAGCGCGCCGCGAAAGGCGGTCTCCTCAAAAACTCCTATGAAAACACACTCAAGCGCAAACCATATCATATACCACGCAGGTGAGGTCAGATATGCGCTGCCAGTGCATATTGCGATTATGGGAAGATTATTTATGACAACGGCAAAGCAAGGCAATGAAAAAAGCAAGGCTTTACCGAATTTTCCAAAGTAATTGACACGGTAACCAAGATACAGCATAAGCACGGTAAACATGACCGAGCCAAGTCCTCGTGTTATCGTCATTTTTATAATGTCCGACAGCACTTCATCGGGATAGAACGTGATGGTAAAAAACTCAAAAAAAGCGATCGCCAGCGAACACACCACCACTGTGGCTATCGCCGCTTTTCGTCCTATTTTATTATGCATCGGCGTCACCGTTTTCGGCCACCTTCGCCTTGTTTGCGGCAAAACGCCATTCTATATAAATCAGAGCCGCACCGCCCAGTATCAGCAACAGCGCCGTAAGCTGTGAGGGCGAGAGAAATTTGATAAATGTTGCTCCGCGATCGTCGCCGCGAAGATATTCCGCGAAAAAGCGCCACACACCGTAGCCCATCATGTATATAGGCATACCGTATCTGCGCCCCTTCAGATGTCTTGACAAAAGCACAGCCATCAGCGCGTACAAAAATACCGCTTCATAAAGCTGAACAGGCAGTACCGTGTCACCCGCATACTCCATATAAACGCCCAGCGGCGGCTCGGCGTGTACGCCGTGACAACAGCCCGCGAAAAAGCAACCGAGTCTGCCCGTAGCGTGGGCAACAGCAATTGAGACCGCCGCGGCATCCGCCGTCTCTGCAAAGCTGTGCAGGTGCAGCTTGTCCTTAAACACAAAATGTCCTGCGCCGAAATAAAGACCGATAAATACAGCGGCACCGCCGATAAGTCCGCCGTAGAAGGTCATACCGGTGTTTTTGTTTATCTCGAATATACCCGTCTCGCCGAAATTGTAAAATGCCTGAAACAGCACTGCAGACAAAACTCCGCAAAATATGGCAACAACGCCTACGATAAGCGAAAAATTAAACAGCTTTACGTCGGTCTTGCGTTTGTCCGCGATAAATCTGAACACAAACAAAGCGCCCAGTACGCCCAGCGCAAACAGTATGTCATACATTGTAAGTCCTAATACGATTTTTTCGGGATACACAAAATCACCTCCTGTATCTTATTTGACAACGATTGCCAACGGCATAGCCGTTGGCAATCATTAAATGATCTTATTGTTTAATGTTCAGTCAGAGATCAGTCTCTCTTTTTTATGATAACAACAGCTGCGGGAATAAGAGCTGCAACAACGCCCAGAGCTACAAAGCCGCCGCATCCGCCCTCGTTATCATTGGGAGCCTCGGTTGTGGGAGCGTTGGTGGTAGGAGCTGCAGTGGTTGTGTCTGCAACATCGGGAGTAGCAGTGGTTGTGTCTGCAGGAGCCTCGGTAGTTGTATCTTCGGGAACTGCGGGAGTGGTCTCGGGAGCCTCGGTAGTAGTAACTTCCTGAGTCTCAATTACAGGATACTGATAGTTCTCAAGCTCAACGTCGGTGAGGAACTTCTGAACGTATGCGCCTGCATAGTTAAGACGGGGACCGTTACCGGACTGGAATACGAATTCGCCGCTGGAGAACAGGTGATAGTACTCAAATGTGTGAGTGCCTGCGGTAAGCTCAACGGGAATACCATAGAAGTAAGTCATCTGGTAGTACTGAGAGTTAACACCGTTGGTGGTTGTGATCTGGGTAGAATCCAACTCAGCCTTGCCGTAGTTGTAGGAATAATCACGGAAAATACCGTTAGTATCGGAAATGTTGACCTGCTTGATCTCGCCGCCGTCAAAGCTGAATGCAAAGCCGCGGTCCTTTTCGTCGTTATCAACTACATCTGCCTTGATCTGAGCGCAACCAACAACTACCAGCTCGTATGTACCTGCTTCTTCTACTTCAAAGGTGTACTGAAGCAGACCGTGGTCATATTCGGTCTCGTTGGAGTTAGCCCAAACTGCGTCGTACATAAAGTAACCGTCGCCGAGGTTGAAATAGTCGTCAAAGTAGAATTCCATGCCGGAAGTTTCCCAGTCGGTGAAGGTGATGGTACGCATACCGGCACCGGGAGCCTTTGCAACCTTGCTTGCATCATATTCGGGAGCGGGAATAAATACAGCGTCTGCTCTGACGATAGGCAGCTTCTGAGCATACATATCGTAAGCGGTGACCCACTTGATATCAGCAGTGATATCCTGAGGAAGTGCATCGGCAGCAGAAGAGGTAAATGTCATCATGCTGACAATAAGTGCTGTGATCATGAGAATAGCTAAAAGTTTTTTCATAATATGCCTCCGTATAATTTTTGGGGTTTGATTAATCATACATCAATTTGAATGTTTTGTCAAGTGATTTTTAATTAAACCCAATATTTTTATACAAATTAGACGATAAACCATTGTCAAAATGTGACATTTCAACCAATAAAATTGACTATAGCACTACGAAAAGCCACCTTTGCCTCAGCCGAAAGATCACAATGGGAGCGAAGCGGTATGCGGACAAGCTCAATATTACGCGTTTTTTTCATAGCATCAACAAATTTCACGGAATGCATATCGATGTTTACCGACTTGTCTCCCTCGCAATGAAAAACAGTGTACGGTATATCGGGCATCATTCCCTGCTCCGCCAGATGAAGCGGTGACGCGGAGCGCAAAGCCTCGTCCAGACTGCATTCATAATCGGCAAATGCGCTGTAAAGCGTGCGTGGCAGATCCTCGCGCTCGGTGAAGTGATAAGGCAGGTCGCAAACGGGGCAGTTGGCGACGCACGCCGCGGGAGTTATACGCGCATATGCGCAATAGGTGAGACAGCAAAGACCGCCCATGCTGTTGCCCGTGGAAACGATCTTCACATCCTTTCCCAAACCGTAATGATCGCACAACACCTCGATGATCTCGTCGGTATAGCTGACCGCACGCTTATTCATCCAGCACCAGGGGTTATTATAGGGAATGACGTGTATGATTCCCTGCTCCGCATATTCCAGCGAATCACCGGGATCCTTGTCGTTAATCGTTGTATTGTTAAGACCGCGAAACTCCACAACGATGCCGCGGATATCGCCTTTTATCAGTTTATCATTTGAATACGCAAATCTTCTCAGAGTTTCATAAGTAATGATCTTTTCCATGTTTGTTCTCCTTTACAAGCCTTCTACTTGCTCGAAACGGTCAAGTCCGCGCTGATTTTTTATCACGGTAACCTTTTGAGGGTATTTTTTTATTACATCCTTAAATTTTTGCTTGGTGTTTTTGGTTCTGCCGCTCCAAAGCACCCATTTGACGAATGCGGCATCCACTTTCTCCTCACAGCCCTCGCCCATATCGGGACGTGACTTACCTTTATACGTTTTATAACGCTTAATAACTCTGGCAAGGCAGGTAAAACGGTTGAAATTCATAAAAATAATTCTGTCCGCCTCACTCATACGACGGTCAAAATGCTGCTTGGAATAATTTCCGTCAATGACCCATCCGCTCTCGCTGTGAGTATCGAGAAACTCACCCACGATAGCCGTCTTTTCTTCTCTTGTACGCATCTGCCAGCCGGGCAACCAATGCACGGCATCAAGGTGCAGAACATCGACACCGTATTTTTGCGCCAGCTTGCGGGACAGCGTGGATTTTCCGCTTCCGCTGTAGCCTATGACTGCTATTTTCATTCCGGTACCTCCAAAATTAAATTTCAAAAGGCTCAATCAAGTATCGCGCCGTGTTGTACAAGCAGCGCCTGAAGCTCGTTTATCGGTATCTCGTCAAGCGCAACACCGCGCTCCCGCGCCACACTTATCGCCGCGCCCGCAGCCTGTCCCATTGCCATAGCGCAGGGCATGACGCGAAGTCCGCCCGCCGCCTGAGATTCACAGGAGATCGTTTTGCCTGCCACCAGCAGGTTATCACATCCCTGCGGCAGCATACTTCTGTACGGAATATAATAAACGTTTGCGCTCTTGATCTTAAAATTTCCGCTCATTTCGGCGGTTCTCGGATGCACGTCCATGCCAAAGGCGTACGCCGCAATGCGGTCGGGGAATTTTATTCCCTCGGAAATATCCGAAACTGTAATTTTATATTTGCCCTCAATGTGTCGGCTCTCACGCACGCCCAGCACCGATGCCACCTGCGTCAGCCGCGCATTGGCAAATCCAGGGGTATCGTTGCGCAAAACGCTATAGGACTCCAGCACCTGTCGCCGCGCCCTGATATGAGCGTCCGTCATACTGCGTGAATCGGTGGCATCCGTGTCGAACACACGAAGATGATTTACTTTATATGCGCCTTCCGTCGGCATTCTGTACGCCTTTACGGGTTTTGGAGGACGGCTTGCGTAATTATCATATTCATCGTCGCAAACGTTATCCACCTCAAACATAAGCGTACCCGGTTGCGGTATTCCGCTCTCCTCCTCGCCCTTTCGGGTGGGAACACCCGCGCTGTACGCCACGTCGGCGTTACCCGTAGCGTCAACGTAAACGTCGGCATCCGCGCAGACAAGCCCTTCAAGGGCGGCAAGAACAACCTGCTTTATGCGTCCGTTCTCGCAAACGGCATCGACAAAGCGGGTATAAAGTAACACCTCAACCCCTGCCTCGCGCGTCATATCGTCCAGCACCACCTGAAGCATAAACGAGTCAAAGGGCGTGACGTGACGGTGATAATGACCGATAAACGAGGTGTGAATACTGGGCGAGTCGGTGTTTTCGGGCAGTATTGCGCCGCCGTGCTCTGCAAGGCGCTCAATTATTTCGCGGTAAAGACCGCCCACTACGGGGCGGTCGCCTTGGCGGTCATAATTCGTCATAAAGGGACCGACCAGCGCCGTTGTCGCCATACCGCCCAGCATGCCCTGAGCCTCAGCGATCAAAACGCGTGCGCCGCTCCGTGCCGCCTCCATAGCGGCACAAACACCGGAAGGACCGCCTCCCAGCACTATAACGTCATAATGACCTATTGAATTAAGTTGTTTTGTATATGTAATACTCATTTTATCTTATTGTATCTCGTCAAGCACCTGACGCATAAGCTCGGGATCGTCCGTCATAATGCAGTCACAGCCCATTTTGATAAGCTTACGCATATCCTCGGCATCGTTTATGGTCCAATACTGAACCGCCATATTTCTGCGGTGAGCGCGTCTGATAAGACTGCGGCTTACAAGCGGTACCTCGACACCTATATCGTAGCTCATAGGTATCTGCAGGCAGGAAAAGTCGCTGTCGTCAAAAATATTGACGCCCACATACTGGGTGATAACGAACTGCTTTGCCGTTCCCATGGATGCACCGCGCAGCAGATCGGGATACTTCTCTTTCAGCTCTGCCTCCACTTCGTCGTTGAAGGTACCTATTACTATCTGATCGCGATATCCGGGGTACTTATCAAGCGTATCGCTGAGTATTTTGCACGCCGCAAAGCCCGACTCACCGCTGTTTTTGATCTCGACTATAAACAGAAGATCGGGATGAGTTTCATAAAACTCCTCAAACAGCTTATCTGCCGTCGCGATCTGCAGACCCAGCTCGGCATAGTTCTCTGCATCCTTATAAATGCGCTGACCGTTTTTATCCTCGAAATAGTAGCCGAAATTGTACTGTTCAAGCTCTGCCAGTGTCATATCGCTGATGTAGTGGCGGTTTGCTTTATCCTTGCAAAGCTGCTTGACCGCGTCAAGCGAAATGTCACCGTTGACGTTGCAGGTCTCGTCTATGTAGCTGTCGTGATTGTAAACAAGATAGCCATCCTTTGTCAGATAAAGATCGCTTTCGATAATATCCACCTTAAAGGTATTGACTGCCTCGCGGAACGCAAGCATTGTGTTCTCGGGGTTGCTGACACTTCCGCCGCGGTGGGCGGCTATCATGGTCTTTTGACCCTTTTCCAGCACGAACGGGTTATTTTCAACTGTCTTTTTGGGAGGAATAATGTTTATCACCGCCCAAAACAGCAATATACACGCCAGAATTATACCTATCATTTTAAGCACCTTATGTTTTTTCATTTTTTACCTCTCTTTATTATCCGAACACCTCGGCGGCAGAGATAACGCGCAATGCGTCCTCATTCACACGGTCGCGTCCGTAAGCATCAATAAAAATATCTCGGTATGCGTTTGTTTTAAGATTAAACTCCAGCGTCCATATTCCCCAGAATATATCAACATGGCGGTCGCCCACACCGCCGTTGCCAAGATCGATAAAGCCCGAAAAGCGCCAATCGTCCAGCAAAAAGTTGGGCAAACAGTAATCTCCGTGCAAAAGCGTGTCATTTTGGAGCAGCTCTCTGCCCTCGTTCATCACCCGCCACGCCTCGTCCG
The DNA here is from genome assembly GCA_045586785.1 of Eubacteriales bacterium. Taxonomy (GTDB): domain Bacteria; phylum Bacillota; class Clostridia; order Oscillospirales; family CAG-272; genus UMGS1002. The sequence continues at coordinate 40,427 of JAZNBA010000087.1, forward strand.
CGCTCGCGAAGTTGCCGTAGGACAGATCATACTGCCCCGCAAGGTAATTTTTCTCGGCGGTGGCGAAATAGTCGTCCATTCGGTCCTGCACGGGGCAATCCGAGCCGTCCATATGGTGAAGCGTGCGCAACAGCTCGCCCGAAAGCTGTGCCAGCCGTTCGGGATGCTCAATATAGCACGCCGTTGTGGCATCCTCGCCGCGCACGCGCTCGGTCAATAACCAGTCGTTATCAAGCGACAAATACGACAGCACAGGAGCTGTCAGACCTTTTTGATAAAAATATTTTGCAAGCATCGCTTCTTTTTTAAGACTGCCCCGCGGAGCGGACTTGAGAAAGTAACCGCATCCGCAGTCTATGAACAGCACTCTCGCCTCGGGTGAGCAGGAGCTGTCGTAAACGTCAGCGCCTTGGATAAGCTCCGAAAACTCACAAGGTATGCCGAAGGGCACCACATCAAGCTTTGTTCTTTTCATACAGAAATCAACAACCGATGTGGAATTTGTCATCCTCGGTAAGTCCCAGCAGGTCAACTGCTCGCTCGAACACGGCTATAGAGGATTCAAGACCTGCGGGATGGTGAGCATCGCTTCCCACGTAGAATTTACAGCCGCAATCCTTGGCGATGCGGAACATACGCAGTACACGGTCAGCTTCATTGTCGCGGAAGCCCATATCGGCACGGTTGAGCTCAATACCGCACCCCAGCTTTGCCGCCTTTGTAAATACCCGTGCAAGCTCATCGCTCGGTATCATGTCAAGCGTTGCAAGATAGTCCTCACGGGATTTTTTGTTGAGCAGCGGACATACGGGATGGGCAAGTCCGATTTTCTTGAAAGGCAGATCCATGTCGAACAGCTTATCCATACGCTCCAGCACCAGCGCGGCGCGGCGCTCGTTACTCTGAGCGTCCTCTGCGGAGATTGTAAAGCCCGTCATATGCAGGTGAGATGTGGGAATAATGACAAAATCGAAATCGTCAAAGCGCTCGGCAGGAATACCCACGGTCAGGAATTTATCCATATCCGTCTCGCATCCGAACAAAAACTCAATTCCATCAGCCTGCGGCAGAGGCAGTATTTTGCTTATGTGGTCAAAATCCTGGGGCTGATACCACCCCGACGCCCCCGGTACAGCCTTATCCCAATAATGGTCGGTGATGCAAATGCGGGAAAGACCCGCGTTTTTGGCGTATTCAAGTATACGCGCCGCCGTCTGCTCGGGATCCCGCGAGCAGCTGGAGATGGACGAATGAATGTGATAATCGTGATCGATCTTAAATTTCATAATACACCTCGAAAAAGTCTGTTTTTTATTCTTTAAGTTCTATTATACCGCAAAACCCACTGTTGCCGCAAAACGAACGTTTTGTGCGCCTTCCCCAGCGGGGAAGGTAGCTCGCGTATGCGTGACAAATGAGGAGATCGCCCTTTTAACTATATAATGTCCGTGGAACATCTTCCTTTTGTTATGTTATCCTTCTACATTTTATCTGTAAAAAGATGCTCTCCTCATCCACCATTCGCACAGCGAATGGTCCCCCTTCTCCGCTGGAGAAGGCTAACAAAGCGTTTGCTTAACTGCTACATTAAGTTTTCAAAATCAATTTTATTAAATTATTTGCGTTCAAAAACCACGTCGTGTGGGGTATCCTCGCCTGTGTCCTGCACACAGAGGCGCACGGAGGCAGTGGTTTCAAGATATTTGGCTATATCGCAAGTGTCATTGATAGAGTCGGGCAGATACATACCGCAGCGCACGCGCACGCTTCCGCCGTGAAAATCGCCTCCGCAGGTCAGTATTTTGCCGTTTTCATACGCAATAGGCGACAGCTCGTCAATGTGCGTTCCGTCATAACCGGGATGACAGCTCAGCTCTATGCCGTCAAGATAGTTTACGTCAAGCAGTCTGTCCACGTTCTTGCGGTAAGGGTGCGCCTGTATCAGCACACCGCCCGCCGCCTTGACCTTACTGTAAAGCTGTATCTGATCGTATTCGATCATATTTACGTTTTCGCGTATGAAATCGTAACCCACACCGTAAATTACAAGATGTGTTCTTTTGTATGCCAGCGGAGACACCTCAATGCCGAAAAACAGCTTGAAATCAAGCTCGGCGGCATACTTTTTCGATAGCTCGAAGTCCTCGATATATCGCTCCGCGTACTGCTCGTAGCTCTCGCCCTCGTGCATACCCTTGCGGTTGTAGTGGTTGGTCAACACAATGCCGTCAATGCTCGCGTCACGGCTGATCTGCATGATCTCGTTTGCGGGACGCTTACCGCAGGTGCTCATAGGCGCGGAATGCGCGTGCATATCTATCAACATAAACTTTTACCTCTTGTCAGAAGATTTTTTGTTTTCTGCCTTTCCAAGCAAAAATACCGCGCCAAGTATCAATACTATGCCGATAACCGTGGCAACGCTCAGCCTTTCGTCAAACAAGACCACACTGAATATGGTAGCCGCCATAGGCTCGATAATGCTGAGTGCAGAGGCTGTGCCCGCAGGCAGCTCACGCATGGCAAGAGTGAACAAAAGATACGGCAGTACAAACGTCACAACGCCGATGCCGAGAAGCAACGGAATCGTTGCCGCCGGCTGTTTTGCCGCCGTCATTACCATCTGACGGGGCTGCGCCGCGCACAGCGCAATGATCGCCATAAAGCTAAAGCTGTACATGGTCGTGGAGACAGGGTGACAGCCTCGCTTCATGGCAAGCTTGGTGGATATATTGTTTGCGGCATAGGTAAGTCCCGAAATAAAGCCGATAATAATGCCCAAAACATCAAACTTTATGCCGCCTATAACGCCCGACACAAGACAGCAGCCCACCAGCATACCAACAACGGATATTATTTTGAGAGGCGAAAATTTCTCGCCGAGAAACAGTACCGAGAATATCATAACGTAAGCAGGCATCATATACATCAGCACCACCGCGGTGGAAACAGATGTCATCTGCATGGACGTATAGTACAGCGACGCCGTCAGAAACAGGCTGGCACCGATAACGACATAATATATCAGATCACGCAGTTTGATTTTGAAAAGACTTCTGTCACGTATCAGCGCAAACGTCAGCATACAAACAGCCGATACAGTCCCTCGTGCCGCCGTCATCTGAAGCGAAGTGAAGCCGTAGGGGGCAAGGTAATGCACGAATATTCCCGACGTACCCCACAGAATACTCGCCACGATTATGTAAATAAATGCTTTAGTCTTCATAAAAAGCCTTGAAATAATTATAGAATAACACAGTTGGTCCAGCCGCGCCTGCCTCGGGCATCCGTGACCTCGGCTCTGACAAAATGCTCGCCCTCACATATCTTATACCGCGCCTCGGTGATGCCGTCGCCCTCGAAAACGCGGCGCGACCACACAAGGTCGGACAAAAATACTATCTCACTGCAAGGCGAGCAGGTTACCACCATCTCGTCACCCTCGCGGCGAATATGCACCTCGGGGCCTTGCGTTGCGTAAAAATCTCCTGCGCGTATTGCGCTCAACAGTGCCTCTCGTGTGCAGGACTCTGCCGCCACTTCAATATAGGAAACGCATGCATCGTTGTCGTAATAATGCGCGTCGTCATCGGCTACAAGCGGATAAAATACGCCTTGCGCGCCCAGCATATCCACAATAACGCCCGAATCGGGGCGGCGCGACATGTGAACGCCCGACACGGAGTTGTAGATCTCGGTCACGTCGCCGCCGCGAAGTGCCATTATCTGCTGCGGTGTGTTCAGCGACCAGGCGGGATGCGCGATGATTGCCAGACCGCCCGCCGACTTTATCGCGTCTATAGCCGCCTGCGCGTCGGCGGTATCGTCAAGCCGCGGATCGCGCTCCATGCCTACACCGACAATGTGGAAAAGTCCCTCTCTGGGGTGCGTATTCTTTATGTTGTACTCAACGCCCGACAACACCGTAAGGCCGTCCTGCGTGAACGTCTCTCCAAAGATCCAGTGATCGGTCAGCGCGATGGCATCATAGCCTGCCTCGCGGTATATTTTAGCCGCTTCCTCGGGAGATTTTTTGCCGTCGGAGCGGGTTGTATGCGTGTGAAGATTAACTCGGTAGCGCGTTTTGCCGTAAAGATCGATAGTCATTTTTTGCTTCCTCTGCTTACGTAATTTACAATAAATTCATTTGCCTGCGTTAATATGCGCTTTGAGCCCTCAAACTGGAACGAGCGCATTGCCTCGTCAAACGTCATAAGCTGTGCGCCTGACAGTTCCTTGCGCTGATATCTGATATCCTGATCCGAATACTCCGCGGCAAAGTACACGATATTCTTCATTACGTTGCGCTTACTGGGTATAGGATGCTCGTCCTCTATGCGGAATCCGTCAAGCAACGTCACGCGCAGTCCGACCTCCTCAAGCACCTCCCGAAGCGCCGCCGTTCTTTCGTCCTCGCCGCGCTCAATGTGCCCCTTGGGGAAACCGTAATACCCCTGCCGCGACTTTATAATAACGTATTTTATATTGTCGTCCGCAATGGTAAATACCACCGCGCCGGCAGAATACTCGTATGTCATTTTTTTGCTCCTTTGTTGTTAATACAATTATTTTTAAGGCTTAGCTCCCACCTTTGATGTGCCAAACACCATTTTTCACTGTGAGCTCCAAGCGCTCCTATCTGCCTTGGGTGAGCCAGCGGCAAAACATCTATTTCCTTGCCGCCGATATTTACGCAGCTTTTCACTCCGTAGCCGTGCATATCAACATATTCGCCAAGTGTTGAATACGGTACATCTGCCACTTTGTCAAGATATTGCGCGATGGGTATATCGCCCAGCAATATAAGCAGCCGCGCTTCGGACAGCATAAGCTCGTCCGTGATCTCCGCGCATCTTTTTTCATCGCAAAACGCGGTGGGACGCGGCGGCACGGTCACGGGATTCAAATTATATTTACCGATCAAGGGATCGTATTTTTCTTTTATCGCCTTTGCCTGACTTGAATTGATACGCGCTTCGGGAAGGCAGTCGCAAAGCCACGCATCGGCGCGGGTGTATCCGAGCGGCGCGAGAATATTATCGTCCAGCACCTTTGCAGACGGTCCGTTCAACTGCTTGCCCGCGGGTTCAAGATGACCCAATTCATCGGGAATATCTATTCTGCCGATTATCGCTCTTGCTTCATCAGTATTACCGTCCCAAAAAATTCTCGGCTCACTTGCTACGGCAAGCGCCTGACAAATGATCTGGCCGTCCTTTTTCCATTTTGCGTGTACCGCACTGGCATATACGCCCAGCACAAACACTTTTTTAGGTGATCTATCTTGTTGCACTAAAGTGTGCAGCTGTTGTCCGAATGGGAAGTAATATGGCATGTTACGCCTCCTCAAACACACTTTGGAAATTCAGAAACACTTTGCAAAGGCACTCAGAAGCGCCCGAAAAAGTAGTCACCGCCCTCAAGCGTTATATAGTATTTGCCGTCCTCAAAGGTAATATTTTTACTGCCCTCCAGCGGTGTCAGCGTGTGTCGCTCGTCTAATTCCACCGCCACCGTGTGCGTCGCCTCGGGCAATACGTACTCGCCCTCTTCAAGGCTTCTGACCACACCGCTGTGATTGAAAACAGTCAGATAATAGCCGCCGTCGCCGCATTTGTTGATAAGATAGTGTGCCTCGCCCTCAACGCGGCACGGAAGCAGCCCGCGCAAGGTCTGCGCCACAGCTTCGGGCGCGATACAGTTATTGTGACGCTGTGCGAACGCCGCGTCGCCCGTTAGATCAACAAGGTATTTATAGTTTTCAAGCGCCGAGCCGTCACCCTCGTTAAGCATATCAACGGCATCGGGAATACGCGAGTTGGTCAGTGTATTTATCTCACGGCGTCCGCCTATCATGGGAGTAGAATTTGAGAAGATCATCTCTACACCCTCGCGGACGCGGCTGTACAGTGCCGCCTCGTCGCCCTCAAGGGGAAAGCCGAACAGCATATCTTTCTTGTCGCCTATGGTGTAACAGGGCAGATCATTTGAAATGACAACCGCCACAGGCGTGATTTTCTCACCGATATCGGAATATTTGTCAATAAAATCAAAAAAAAGCTTTTTCACCAGACCGTATTCCGACAGCTTATACTCCTCACAGTCAAGAAACGTGTTGTAGCCGCCCCACTCCTCGGATATGTATTCCGCACCGCAGAGATAGGCATACAAAAGCACGCGCCACTGCAAAGACCGTGAGCTGCCGCCGTTTTCGCCCTTTGTTTCAAAGGGAAAGTCGGCGCCGTATAGATTCCATTCGTTTTTTGAATTTTTATGATAATTACAAGCCGAAAAGGGCTCGCCACCCCAGGGCTCATAATAAGCTCCAAGCTTAATGCCGTATGCTTTTGTCACGCCCCGGGCAAAGCTCATCTGCAACCGCATATCGCGTATCTGCGCTCCAACCTCGGGCATAATTACCTTAGCTCCAAGCTCCGCCTCAAAGGGATACATCATATAATAGCTGTCAACGGGGACAAGCTTTTTATATTTTTGCAAGCGTTCACGGTATATATCCGTCATATTACGGTAAATATCGCGCCATGAGGTCGGCTTGCCGGCCCGTGCCATCTCGCCGATTGTCATGGACTCCAGCAAAATATGACCGTAGGAATATTTTTTGCGTATATGCGCCTCAATTCCCTGCTCGGTCCACTCCTCCGCAGGCAGGTCGCCCAGTTTATTTACAACGTCGCCTCTGTAATTGGACAACCATTCGTGCATCTGAAATCCGAGAAAATCATCGCCCAGTATACGCTCATACTCGCCAAGCAGCTCGGAATCGTATTCATAATCGTCTATGTAAATTCCACCCTGCAGACGGTCAATATAAAGCGGGCAGCGATTCTGCTTTACAAAATCATATAACTTACCGTTCTTTGCCGCAAGTACATTAAACTTTTCATTATCCGGTAGGGGTTTTGACTGCGGAAAACGTACTCCGAAGCCTTTGCCGATAAGACCGTTTATTTCATATCCCTTCCAAAGCTCGTCGGTGTAACAGTGTAAAAATGTAAGCATAATGATTTTCTCCTTTCTGTCGGTGGGACTCAAAATGTATAGTGAAGCTGCTCAATTCAGTATGTTGCCTTCGGCAACGTAATGTTACCGAACCAATCCCTCCGCCATCAGCATTTCAACAACTCTGACCTCGCGCTCGAACATCACCGTGCTGTAAGGGCTGTTCGTCACGTTGCGATTTTTAGCTATGACTACGCTCGACTCCACAAATTCCAGCGTGTATTTCTCGCCGGATTCATAGTTTTCAAGGCTCTGGGCAACGCGCTCATCTTGCACATCGCATAGATAGTAATAATTATCCTGAATAAAGCACTCCGCGGCGTCCTTGTTGCTTTTCTGTATGCGATGAACGAGGCCGTATTCTTTTACAGTCTCGGGTATAACTACCAGTCCCGCCTCCTCGCGGGTCTCGCGTATCATGGCGGCTACGGCATCCTCGCCGTTTTCAATACCGCCGCCGGGGAATTTGTAGTAATCGTATTTGAGGCTGTGGATCATGGCAAGCTTGTTGTCCGAGATAATAATGCTTCTGGCGGAATTGCGCACAAACGTGCGCGTGCAGTCACCGTAATCCTTTTTGTCCATTTCAAATAACAGTCGCATTATGAGCCTCCGTGAAAATAAATTTTAGTTATAAACAAAACAGGTCTAAGAGTGACTCAACATTATTTTTCAACTACATTTCCCTTTGCAGTGGTGATCGAGGAGATAAGCTTTCTCCTGACAGCTCCGCATTTGTTTGAAAGTGATTTGTATGTAATATCGTTCATTGAACCCACCTTATAAAGGATTTCAAGCCAATAATCCGTTTCATAGCATTCTTTAAGTGCAATTTCAAGTTTGTTCACAAAATCCGCAGTGCTTTGCGCGTATTTAGCTTCATAACTGTTTGCTCCAATGGAAGAACATGCGCGAAGAAGCTGATTAACAAATACGCTTCTGCCCTTGATATTATCGCAAACTGCGGTAGTTTCTATTGTCAATTCAACCGCGAGTTCTTTGATAGTTTTATTCATTATTTTTACCCCTTTTCAGTTCGCTTCGCTCACGCGATATACACCTTCGGTGCGCGATATGCTTGCTGTGCAAGCGCGATATTGTTTCGCTTTGCGAAACAGCGATATGTTCGCCTTCGGCGAACGTGGTGGAAGGTACGCAGATATAAATCCCCGCGCCCTATGCGCACGCAGTGCGCTCACATCCGCGAAGCGGATATATCGCGTATTTCGCTTCGCGAAATATCATATCGCACGCGAACAAAGTTCTGCGTATATCGCAAATCCCGTAAGGGATTTATATCGCTTTAGTTTGTCTGACGAGTCAGACAAACTAAACTTTCCACGTGCCCGCACCTCGGAAACATATCAACCGGCGTTACTTCCCCTATCTCATACCCCTTTTGTCTGAACAGCGCGCAATCCCGTGCCAGCGTCACGGGGTCACAAGAGACGTAAACCACCTTTTTTATGTTCCTCTCGGAGATATAATCTATCAGCTCGGGCGTTGTTCCCTTACGCGGCGGGTCTAAAATGACCACGTCGGCATCTATACGCTGACCCAGCTCGCGCTCGGCGCGCGCCAGAAGACCTCCCGTCTCGGAGGCGTCACCGCAACTGAAATATGCGTTTTCAATACCGTTTACATCGGCGTTCTCGCGTGCGCACTCAACCGCCGAAGGCACTATCTCAATGCCCACCACGCGACTAAAATTGTGCGCCATGCTCAGTCCTATCGTGCCCGCGCCGCAGTAAAGGTCAAGCAGCGTTCCCTGCTTGTTCTCCCCTGCCCTCTGCGCGGCAAGACCGTAAAGCAGCTCCGCGCCCTGTCTGTTGACCTGATAAAAGGCGGCGGGCGCGATCTTTATGCGCAGACCGCAAAGTATATCCTCAATTGTGTCCTCGCCCCACAGCGTGATAAATCTGTCGCCGAGAACAACGTTTGTATTTTTCTTGTTTACGTTAAGCAATATGCCGTGTATATCCGAAAAACGCTCCGTCAACTCCGAGCACAGCTCGTCAGAGTCGGGTATGCGGTCACCGTTTATTACAAGACACACCATTATCTGCCCGGTCGCCTCGGCGCGGCGCAGATATATATGACGCACAAGACCTTTTCCGCTTAACTCATCGTAAGCATCAATGCCATTTTCATTACAAAAGTCACAGATCGCCTCGGCTATGTCCGCAAAAACATCGGGCTGTAGCATACAGTCACTGCCCCCCACGATATCGTGAGTTTTTGAGGCGTAAATGCCCGCGTGCAGCTTGCCGTCGCGCCCCCGCGCCACGGGAAACTGAGCTTTGTTGCGGTATCCCCGAGTCTCGCCGACGCTTTGCGTTTCTTGTATTACAACATCGTCAAGTCCGGCGCGGTGAAAAGCGTTTTTCACCAACTCGCGCTTGAGCGAAAGCTCGTATTCATAGCTTATATGTCTGTAAACACAGCCGCCGCAACTTTCGGGAGCACGACAGACGCCCTCACCGATACGGTAAGGCGAGGGCGTAAGTATTTCAATAAGTCTTGCAACGTAATAGCTCTTATTTACCTTTATAATGCCGGCTCTGACAGTGTCGCCGCTTACCGCGCCGCGCACAAAAACCACCGCGCCCCCGTAACGTCCGACACCGCAGCCAAGATTATTCAGATCCGTTATCTCAAGAGTTATCTCTTGATTTTTCTTCAGTTCAGGCATAGAATTCCGCCCCATCCTCAAGGCGTATACAACCGATACGGCCGCCGCGTCCCGCCCCGCAATCTACAGCAATGACACCGTCACCATGGTAAATGCAGCCATCCTCGGCACCGTCTATCTCGGATGTGGGCACGTGACCGCATATAACTATCTTATCCGCAAATGGACGTTTTTTCACATCAACGGGAGTCTCAAAGAACATCGAAGGGTCGCATTCGCCCTCGCCGCCCTCAGCAAGGTCGCCAATTCCCGCATGGACCAGCACGTAAGTTTTACCGCCGACGCTTATCTCCTCATAAAGTCCCATATCAGACAGATAATCAAGCACGCCCTCCTTCATTTCGGCATCAAGGCCGCGATAGCCGTCCAGCGTTGACTTGCCGCCGTTTGCCATCCAGTCCTGCATTTCGGCAATGTACTTTGCGTCGGGTGACGTATTGCCCGAGCTGAGCATTTTCTCAAAGCCCGACAGCATTTTCGCGGCACTGAAATCGTGCTCGCCCGCTATCGTGAACACATTATACCGCATGCTCAGATCGCAAACCAGCTCCATAGGCTCGTCGCCGTAATCAACTATATCTCCAAGAACGTACAAAACGTCTCTGTCCTTGAATTTTATCTGCCGCAAAAGCGACATGAATTGTGTATAACAACCGTGAAGGTTGGCAGTTACGTAAGTCATGATCTATTTCCTCCATGCGACTTAGATAAGCTTGAGTCCGCAGCTTTTCATATAAACAGTTTCAATATTGGCATCCGCCGCCGAAATAAGCTCGGCGAGACGGTCGCAAACGGGGTCCTCGGTGAAAAAGTGACCCGCCTCTATAAGGTTAAGTCCCAGCTCCTCCGCCTCGACCATATTATTATATCCTATCCGACCGCTAACAAATGTATCGGCGCCTGTCCGTTTTGCCGCCGCAAGAAAGCTCTTACCCTCTCCGCCGACAACCGCAACACGGTCAACCGACTTGCCACAGCTCGCCAGCACAACACCGGGTGCGGACAACGCACTCTTTACAAGCGCGGCAAACTCCTGCGCATCCGTTGCCTCGGGCAAATAGCCTACTCTGCCCAGCGGTATACCGTCACCGTCGTCAAAGCTCTCAACATCGATAAGACCAAGCTCCTCAGCAAGCTGATCGTTGACTCCGTCGGTGACTGCGTCAAGACGTGTGTGAAAGCTCATAACCGAAATGCCCGCGCGAACAAAATTTATCAGCTTTGCGCCGACACCGTCGTCCGTTGTCAGCGAGCGTATGGGCTTGAAGATAAGCGGGTGATGCGACACCACCACGTCAAAATCTCCGTCCACCGCCTCGTCTGCAACCTCGCCCGTGACGTCAAGAGCAATAAGAACTCTATGTACCTCGCGGTCGGGCTCGGGACAGCACATAAGTCCGTCGTTATCCCATTCGCAGGAAAGCGACGCGGGAATATTTTCATTCAGATACCTGTAAAGCTGTCTGACATTCATACTTTTTTATACCTTTCGGTCAAAATTAAGACTGCGAAGCGCATCAAGAACGGCGATCTCCTCGCCGCAATCGGCGCCCGCCGCACTTTTGCCCTTCATTCGGGTAGTGTAAGTGGCTTCAAGCCGCGCGGCATATTTCGCCGTCAGAGAGTCGCCGCGCTGTATATTATGCCTGCCAAGCTGTAGCTCGGCAAGACTGTATTGCGTGTTTTCACCTGTGTACGAAGCACAGATAGTCTGATATATTCGGCCGTCCGCCTGGGCGGTCAGCTCGTCTTCGATAAAAAATCCGTGGGACAGGAGATATTCGCGCAGCTCGGCGCGTTTTGTCATAGGCTGGAGAATAAGACGGTATTTTGAGTCCTTTACCCATTCCGCCGCCTCGATAATGCTTGCTATAAGCTCGCCGCCCATACCCAGTATCGCAATATCGTCGGGCTCATACGGCTCAATGCCACGAAGTCCGTCGGTCAGCACCAGATCGACCTTGTCCGACAGACCGTGTCTTGCCACCGTCTGCCGCGCGGACTCAAGAGGTCCTCGGTTGATATCGGATGCCACAGCATATTTTATTTTGCCGTCAAGCAAAAGCGAGACGGGCAGATAGCCGTGATCCGTCCCTACGTCGGCGAGTCTGCCGCCGCGCACCAGCGCGGCGGCACAGGACAGCCGTTCGTCAAGCATTTGACTCATTTACGGCTTGCCAGATACTCGTTGATCTTTGCAACCAGCTCGTCGGCATTTGTGCCGTGAACTGCGCATGCGTCAGCAATGCACTCGCCGCGGGATGCGGGGCAGCCCAGGCAATGCATACCGATCTCAAAGAAGAATTTCGCGGTGTTTACATCGTACTCGAGAATATCACCGATAAGAGTTTCCTTTGTTACCTGCATTTTATTATCCTCCATAGATTTTTATCTATCTTATATTATAAATCCAAATGTCTCACTTGTCAATAAAGCCTGCGCAATTGTGGCGAAATTATTCAAAATTTATTGCAAAAATCATTGCTTTGCAAACAATAGCATAAGGCAGGCGCTCCGTAAGAAGTGCCTGCCTTGGGGAATTAATATTTGTAGTTGTAGTGGATGGTGGCTTTTTTGAGCGGATCGTTGGATGAACCGATGCTAATCTTTTTCCACTGTTCTTCGGTGCCGGTGTAGTATACGTTTTTGAGATTGTCACAATAGCTAAACGCAGAGCTGCCAATACTCGTCACGCTGTTGCCAATGGTTACGCTCGTAAGGCTGCGGCATCTGTAGAACGCAAAGCTACCAATGTTCGTCACGCTATCGGGGATGGTTATGTTCGCAAGACTTGTGCAATTGTAGAACGCATAATCGCCAATGCTCGTCAAGCCGTTAGGTATTGTTGCGCTCGCAAGGCTTGTACAACCGTAGAACGCCAAACTTCCGATAATCTTTGTATTACTGTGAATATTAATGCAAGTATTGTTTGTTACTCCATATAGATATAAATGTTTATTTTGCTCATTACCTAAATATTTCGCATTACCATATACATTATAATTTAGGCTTGTACAACCGGAGAACGCATTATAACCTATACTCGTCACGCTGTCGGGGATGGTTATGCTCGTAAGGCTTGTACAACCGGAGAACGCATAATAATCTATACTCGTCACGCCGTTGCCAATGGTTACGCTCGTAAGGCTTGTACATTTGGAGAATGCTAAGCTGCCAATACTCGTCACGCCATTGCCGCCGATGGTTACGCTCGTAAGGCTTGTACAGTTGGAGAATGCCAAGTTGCCAATACTCGTCACACCGTTACCAATGGTTACACTCGTAAGGCTTGTACAATCGTGGAACGCATAGCTACCTATACTCGTCACGCCATTGCCGCCGATGGTTACGCTCGTAAGGCTTGTACAGTTGGAGAATGCATGGCTACCTATACTCGTCACACCATTGCCGATAGTTACTTTAACAAGACTTGTGCATCCTGAAAACATACTGCTATCAATGCGCGTCACAACACCGTCTGGTATGGTTATGCTCTTTAGTCTTGAACAGCCTGAAAACGCGCTGCTGTTGATCCATTTTGTCGTATCGGGAATAATAACTGTAGTAATATTCTTGTTGATAGCACAATACAAATACAAAAATTTATTTTCCTCATTGCCTAAATAGTTTGCATAGCCGTATTCATTAAATTTTAATTTTTTACAATATGCAAACGCACCGCTATCTATAAATTTTGTTGTATCGTGAATATTTACCGTGGTAATATCATTATTGACAGCACTAAGCAAATACAAATATTTATTCTGCTCATTTCCCAAATAATTTGCATTATCATATACATTACATTTTAAGCTTGTACAGCCGGAAAACGCACCGTCGCCAATATTAGTAACACTATCGGGGATAGTTATACTTGCAAGGCTTCTGCAACTTGAGAACGCTCCGTTACCGATATCCGTCGCTCCGTCGGGAATGGTTACACTCATAAGGTTTGAACATCTCGAAAAAGCGCCACCACCAATATTTGTCACACTATTGCCGATAGTCACACTCATAATGTTTTCACATCCACAGAATGCATAGTTACCAATGCTCGTCACGCTATTGCCGACAGTCACACTCATAAGATTTTTACATTCATAGAACGCATAGTCACCAATACTCACAACACTATCGGGGATAATTATGTTCATAATGTTTTTACAACCGTAAAATGCATTATTTCCTATGCTCTCACATACACTTCCCTCTGCAAATTTAACACTGAGAACTCTTGGCACAGAATAGAATAAATAAACAGGAATCTTCTTTACATTCGCTCCAATCACTACATCAATGCCTGCTCCCAATTGATCGTTTGTGTAAAATACATTGCTGTCGTATTCAAAATTTTCACATTCAATTGCATCGTAGTAAATCTTATTAAGTCTTGTGCAACCGGAAAAAGCAGAGTCACCGATATTTGTTACAGCGTCGGGTATTGTTATACTTTCAAGGCCTGTGCAACCGGAAAAAGCAGAGTCACCAATATTTGTTACACTGTCGGGTATTGCTATACTTTCAAGGCTTGTACATCCGAGGAACATATGATTTCTGATGCTGGTCACCCCATCGGGAATATTTACACTCATAAGGCTTGTACATTTGTAGAACGCATAACTACCAATACTCGTCACGCCATCGGGAATGGTAACGCTTGTAAGCTTAGTACAATTAGAAAAGGCGTTTGGTGCAATGGCTTTAGTTTGGCTGTGAATGTCAATCAAAGTAACATTCTGATTTATAGCTTCGACAAGATATATATACTCATGCTTATTGCTGCCTAAATATTTGGAATTACCGTATACATTATATTTAAGATTGTCACATCCCGAAAATACATAATTTTCTACAATTTTCAAGCTATCCGGGAGGATTACATTAACAAGATCATCGCAATAAGCAAAAGCATATTTACCAATGCTTTCACACATACTATCCTCCAGGAATTCAACACTTACAATTTTAGGCACCTTAGGTACATAATATTTTCCACTCGCACTAAACAAATGCGCCGGAATTCTCTTTACATTGGCACCTATCACCACATTTATGCCTTTACCCGACATACCTGCTTGATAAAATGCATAGTATGGAGTATTATCATCTATCAAATCATTACATTCGATTGCATTGTAATAAATTTCTGTAAGACTTGAGCATATAGCGAACGCAGAAGCACCAATACGTCTCACACCCTTTCCAATAGTTAGTATCTTAATACTTTTACAACTTTCGAATGCAGCGTTGTCAATAATCGACACACTGTCCGGGATGGTCAAGCTCGTAAGACTTGTGCAATTGTAAAACGTAGAATCCCCGATACTCGTCACACTATTGCCGATGGTTACGCTCGTAAGGCTTGTACAGTTGTAAAACGTAGAATCCCCGATACTCGTCACACTATCGGGTATTTTTACGCTCGTAAG
>JAZNBA010000088.1:0-10098 GCA_045586785.1 Eubacteriales bacterium
CTTTCCGCTTCTTTCCGTGAACATAGGGGTTCCTCCAAACTTCTTGTTACTCCTTTATTATACCATGTTTCAAATCCTCTGTAAAGTACGACAAAGGGCTCAGAACCGTTGCCCTGAACCCTTTGTCAGTGATCTGAATCCCGACGGATTTAATCTGTCGGGATTTTTGCTTACTGCTCGATTATCTTAATTATCTCTTGAATATGGCGCGAGATGACCGAGTTTACGTTGCCCTCGAATTCATCAACGTCGCCGCCGTCCGATATTATTTTTACTACCGTAACGGGTACGTTGTGGGCGCGGCAAGCGGAGACAACGGCGTATGCCTCCATTTCCACGATGCCGTCGTCGGCGCGGTGGTCGGTGACAAAGGTGGAATACGTGTAGCAAGGGATGGGGTTCTCAACCTCGGCGGTGTTGACACCTGCGGGGTCCTTGGTGGAAATATCCATCATGGACAGATCAAAATCACCGTCGTAAAATACGTTGGGAAGGACCAGTTCGCCGGGGGCAAAGCGACCGCCCGTGCAGCCGCAGGTGCCTATGTTGACTATACGTCGGCAGCCCTTGGAGATAAGAATGGAGGTAGCGGCGCCCGCCGACATTTTGCCCATGCCGGAAACGGCGGCGATAATATTTGAGTCGGGACGGTAGTAAACGGAATATCCGTTGACGATGTTTTTTTCGAAATCGTCAAGGCGCAGTACCTGACGCGCTTCGTCCTCCATGGCGAATACTATGCCTGTGGGTGTAGCTTGGGTGACGTTCGCGGTCTCCGGGGTAATCTTGGGCGCTTTGCTCGGTGCTTTGACAGGGCGACTTGCGGCGCGTTGCATAAAATACGCGGCTATGAGCGCGCCAATTATCCAACAGTGCACGCCGATATCGATAAGATAGCTGAGGTCGTCTTTATAAAATAACAGCCAGACACCAACGCTTATGTCAACAAACATAATGGCTGCGGCACATATAAGCCAGCCGGGGCGGCGGTACGAAAACAAAAGGCACAGTATCAGCAGGGCAAAGCATATGACTATCAGCGCGATGCTGTAATAGCGAAAGCTGACCAGCCCCGTTGATATGTAAGATGCCTCTCCGCCCACAAGCAGGCGTTGCGGAAGCAAAAACGAAAAGCAGATAGTGCTGTACGAGCCTGTCAGCGTTAATATCATATTGGCAAGTGTAATTATAAGCACCGCACTTATATGGTGACGGAACAGCTCGGTAAATATTTTAAGTATACTTTTTTTCATTTGTTAATTCCTTTGCGTTTTATGCATTCAGTATAACACGGCGCGCCGCTTTTGTCAATGATGAAGTAAAAAATAAAGCCTACTTATAAAACAGCAAAAGCATGAGCATAAGCAGTGTGTCGGTGTCGCGCTCACCCTGGGATACCAAAAACATAAGACCTATCAGCAAAAGTTCCTCAAAGCCGATGTTTATGCCGTCACTTTCCCCGAAAAATGGGGGTATGAGCGAGGACAAAATGCCGCGGGGCGGCGTTGGGCGTTCAAGCTTTGCGGCGGTGACGGTTGGCTCCTCGGGCGGTGCGGCGTCTGTCGCTTCTGCAGCCTCGGCATTTTGGACGCGTTGCTCGGTGTCTGCCTGTTCTTCGGGAGGCAGAAGCATCGGCTCTGCCGAGGGCTCAGGCTCGGCGATTTTGGGCGGCGGGATCGGTGGGGACTCGGAAAATGCCGTTCCGCTGTAATTGCGCGGCGGCTTGACATAGGGGGAGCGTCGGGGCGAATATATATCCTTTGAGTACATAGCTATCCGGCCTTTCGATTTACGTCAATGTGTGGAGCAGGTCGCCGATACGGTCTATTTTAATAATGTAGTCAATAGCCTCTCGGCGGCGGGGACTCATATACGGCTTGAGCGCGCACAAAAGTGCGGTGCGGTGAGCGCGGCAGGGAACGTCGGTCTTTATGGAGGCGACAGGTACCGATGGATCGTCGTTTGAAGCATCGTTTTTTTGCTCGGATCGTTCGCTGTGCTGTGCCGCACCGCCTCCGTTGCCGCCCGATAAGATAGGTGCCAGCGTTGCCATGACCTCGGGCAGCTTGGATAGCAGCTGAGGATTATTCAGCGCCGATGCCAGCCCCGACGGGGCGGCATTGCCTGGTGGCGGCGCGTCAGCAACGGTACTTTGCTCGCCGCCCGACAGTGAGCCCGCAATGGCGGAGATCTTGGCCATAAGCTCGGGATTGGAGAGTATGGAGCTCAGCGCGTCGCCCATGTCGTTGTTGACAACGCCATCCATTACCTGCCACCTTTCTTACCGCGCATAAGCTGTTCTGTGGCGAGAGCTAAATCTGCGTCGGTGGCGCTTGCGAGAGCGCGGCGGATAGAACCGATGTCGGTGCTTGTAATGTTAAAGGTAGCCAGGTCAAGTCCGTTGTCTACGGCAAGCTTTGTGATAATGAATTTAAGCTGGGAGTCGCTCATGGAGAGCAGACGGTTTATTGCGTTTCTGTCGAGTTGCATGATGGTAGTTCCTTTCCATAGAGATGTTCTATAGTCAGTATATGCGCAAGCTCGGGGCAGTGTTCATTTTATCAAGGCTTCGGCGGTCAGCTTGACGCCCAAAGAAAAGCCTTCCGTGAAAATGTGCTCGGAAAGGTAATATTGAAGCTCGTGCTGTGCTTGAACGTATTTTTCAAACAGATCTTTAGCGTTGTCATCAAGGCAGTCGTCAAGCTTTGCGCTCAGCCTTTGTATCAAGTCGTTGAGCTCTTTTGTTTGCTCCGTTTGCGGCATTGGCGCTTCGTACGGATATATCTCGCCGTTCCATAGCTGTTGAATTGTGGTCATGGTTTTTCTCCTTTTATATATAATTTGTCATACAAATGTGTGCAAATATATTTTAGCATACATTTGTATGATTTTCAAGGGCATATATGCGTATGCATGATATAATCTACGTAATGCACAAAAAGCATACAAATATATTCATATAAATTGAGGTTTTAACTATGAATTGTTATCAGCGCTTGAAAGATGTTCGTAATGATGCAGACCTGACACAGGCAGATATAGCCATAATATTAAATATTTCGCGTCAGCATTATTCTATGTATGAGCGAGGCGATCGAGAGTTGCCGATGCATCATTTTATAACCTTGGCGAAGTATTATAACGTCTCGCTTGACTATCTTGCGGGACTTGTGGATACGCCGAAAAAATTGTATTGAGGCGAGGCGGTATAAACAAACAAGGACAGAGAAAATTCTCTGTCCTTGTTTGTTGTCGATATGATATTCGCCACAGGCGAATATCGAGATTATTTAATAAACGTATGACTATCTATCTGTCCCTTGCCGCGGACGTCCTCCTTGGAGCCGTCAAGCTCGGGGTTGACGTATTTCTCGAACCACGATTCCAGCCGCGCGCGCATTGCGGCGATCCTTGTGGCGTAGCGCGGGTCATCAATGAGATCTCGACGCTCACCGGGGTCGTTTGTCAGGTCATAAAACTCGGAAACGCCGTCCACGCCGCGCCACACTAACTTGAAAAAGCCGTCGTCGCCGCGGGTGCAGATCATACGCGTTTTGCCGTATTCGTCGTAAACCACCGCGTCACTCTGCGCCTCGGGTGCTTTGCCCCGCAGCTCGTCGGCAAAGCTCTCGCCCGGCATATCGTCGGTTTTCTCAAAGTCAATGCCCACGAAATCAAGCAGAGTTTCGTAAAGGTCGTAGTGGGAGCGAATATTGGGCAGAACGCGGCCTGCGGGAATGGTGCCGGGGCAGGAGAACAGACCGGGCACGCAGGTAGACGTCTGGTACATATTCACGGGATACGTGCCGTTGCCTTTGCCGAAAATGCCGTGGTGTCCCATATTGCTTCCGTTGTCGCTGGTGAACACCACAAGTGTGTCCTCGGAAATGCCGTCAGCCTCAAGGCGGTCGAGCAGGCGACCCACTGCCGCGTCCATTGCGGTGACGGCGGCAAAGTAGCCGGTCAGCGATTCCTTGCGGTATTCGCTCCAGGTCTCGCGTATGGGCGCGTATTTTGCGCGGATAAAGCGCACACCGGGGTGGGGAACAGAGCTCCACTCCGCCCAGGTTTTGTCAGCGCCCGGGCTCCACTTGTGGGGCGGCTCTTCGGGAATGGAATTGAATTCGCAGCCGCGGTACATCGCCATGTACTCCTCGGGGTGACTGCCCTCGGACCAGGGCGAGTGGGGCGCGGTGTAGTGAACGCACAGACAGAACGGCTTTTCCGTGTTGCGCTCATCAAGGAATTTCAGCGCGTTGTCGGTTATGTAGTCGGTGACGTACCGACCGGGCAGGGGACGCATTTTGCCGTCCTCAAAACCGACCTGGAAATAGTAGTCGCCGCCGCCGATGGCAAGCGTTTTCCAGTAGTCGTCAAAGCCCGCCTGGACCTGATCTGCCGCGCCTATGTGCCACTTGCCCGAAATGCCGCAGGTATATCCGTTGTCGCGGAGCACCTCGGTGAAGGTCTTGTGTCCGTCCAGATAACGTATGCCGCGGTCACCCTTGAGGGCGTGACGGGGCCAGCGGTAATCGGCGGGCGGGTCGTCCATGTTGAAGGCCTCCAGCAGATCGTCCGAGCAGGAGGACTCGTCTATTTGTCCCTTGTCCAGCCAGTCGTGGACGCCATGCGCCGAGGGTATCTTGCCCGACAGAATGGAGGCTCGGGCGGGCGAGCAGACAGGCGAGACGCAGTAAAAGTTCTCGTAGCGAACTCCTGAGGCGGCGAGACGGTCAAGGTTGGGGGTGTAAATATCGTCGTTTCCGGCGCAATGCATTGCCCACGCGCCCTGGTCGTCGGTGAGAATGAACAATATATTTTTAGGCTGTTTTTGCGTTGTGCTCATTTTTGACTCCTTTGTTGAAAAAGTTTTCGTCCGCGACTGTTTGCGAAGCAAACTCGCGCAAATCGCGCTTGCGCGTTTGCTTCCTTTCTTCAAAAGGTGGCGCGGTCAAGGGCGCGTAGCCCTTGTCGCCCTCCGCAGAGGGCGAAATCTCTTATTCTTTGTAGCGCCACGGAAGGGTGAATTTTCGCCGTAAAGGCGAAAAGAGGGGAACCACACAAGTGGGGGGTTCCCCTGAAATGTGTGATGCCTTTTCAAAAACTCTGCAGCCGCTTCGCCAGCGTGACGGCGTATGTACCTAGCTCCACGCGCACCTCGGGCGGCAGCTTTGTCATGCGGCACTCGTAGTTGAAGCAGCCATCGTATCCGCTGTCCCGCAGACCTTGCATGGCGTCGTGCCAGTCCACCGTGCCCCAGAAGGGCAGCAGGTGATCGTCCTTGTTGCCGTTGTTGTCGTTGACGTGCAAAGCCGTGATGCGGCTGCCGAGGTAGCGAAGCGAGTCGCCCTGGGGCAGCTTGAGTGAATTTGCGTGACCGAAATCCCAGCAAACTCCCGCGCCGAAATAGTCGGCAACGCGGGCGATCTCCTCGGGCATACTGCAATAGCGGTATATGCCGTCTGCCCACGCGTGGTTGCCCATATTTTCAACCGACAGCCGTACGCCGTGCTTTTCGGCGTGCTCGGCAAGGGGTGTCAGATATTCTATTGTTTTTTTGAAGCATTCCTCGCTGTCAAATTGCTCACGTGGCATTATCAGCGGCTGTACGTGAATGACACCGTTTTTGACGCCCAGCTTTGCCGCGCCCTCAATGCCCAGCTTGACGAGCTTGTAGTTCAGCTCGCGGTCGGTGGTGCGCTCGTCCTTTTTGCCGTAAAAGGGCAAGTGACACATGTTGACGGACATCCCCAGCGCTGCGGCGCGGTCGGCAAGTGCCGAAATGATGCCGTCGCGCTCCTCGGGAGCGTAGACGTCGGTGTATTCGTTCATGTCAAAGTCGAAGCCCTCAAAGCCCACCTTGTGGAAGTGCTCTGCCATCTCGATGGCGGTAAAACGCCCACCGGGATATATGGTGTGGAAACGGGAGGAAGCTGTGATTTTCATAAAACAAAAATTCCTTTGCAAATTAAGTTTTTATCCATTTTATTTTAACATAATTGCTGTGTGTTGGCAAGGGGGATTTAGCAAAGAGCAAAAAAAGTCAAGGCTTTGCAAAAAAGCCTTGACTGAATTTTATAAATTAAGAAAGATTTCCGTATGAATCGCAGGAAATGCTGATGTCTATGTCAATTTCATTAACTTTTATGAACAATATCTTTTTAATATATACTCCTACTCCATACGCAGTGTTGCCGCTTCTTGTGGTGGCAGCGTCATTGAGAGTCCATCCGTTTGCATTTATGTCGCTTGTGTAGGTTGCGTTTGTGCAGGTGGATGACACTCCGGGATCATATGTAAAGTATCCGGTTAAAGTATACGTCCATTCTACCTCGCCATCTGTATTCTTAAGCGTGACATCTTTTGCTCCGACCTTTGCCGTTGCCGCGCGAGAAGATTTACCCGTTTCAATTGTACGCACGCCGGATATTTCTATATAACTGCCATCATCAAGATAAATAATTTCCGAAGCTTCTTTAGCAGTTGATTCTGCGGCTGCGGGCATTAACGATACAGACAATAACGCAATGATCATCAAAATAGCAATAGTACGTTTTTTCATAATATAGTCTCCTTATTATTTTGTGGGGTAAAAGCCGAAATTTATAACCTCATGAGCATCCGAAACAGTAACAGTTCCCGAAGATCCTTTAACGATAATTATCAATAATACAGTCACCGCCACCAATGCGACCGCCAAGGCGATAGCGGTAATTTTTGCTCCAAAATATTTTTTTGCCCTGTTTTTAATATCCTCGGTCACCTCGGTGCAGTCAAAGCCGCGTGCTACCTCCTCGGGAGTGCCGAACTGCTCGCAAAGTGCCTCAAATGTGACAGCAGACTGTTCGGCGGCAAAATCATATACCCGTGATCGCAGCTCGCCCAGAAGCACGTGGCGCAAGCTACCCGAGCAAGACATCTTTTTGCTGATATCCCGCAAATATTTTTTGGCGGTTTTGCTGTTACTTGTTGTCATCATCCGTCACCTCCCAATTCATGAGTGAGTCAATGCCTGCAAAGACTATCTCCATTTCCTTCAAGGCAAATTCGAGATATTCGATGCCGCAGGGCTCAATGCGGTAATATTGTCGGAATCTTTTTTCTCCGACCAATTCCTTGTGCGCCGAAATGAGTTTTCTTTCGGACATACGGTACAGCGGCCCGTAGAGCGAACCTTCCTTGATTTGAAAAGCACCGTGCGTGCGTTTTTCAAGCTCTTGCCGAATCTGATACCCGTACATTTCCTCTTTTGTGAGCATTTTGAGTATCAAAAGCTCAACATAACCCATTCGGACGTTTTCTTTTATTTCATTTTCGTATTTCAAAGCACCCTCCCTGAGTATATGATGTGATTTAATGGTATATCATTAAATGTATTTTGTCAATGCCTTTTTTAAAATATTATGTTGACAAAATTATTTTTTTATGATACACTGAATACAAAGGCAATTATATTGCCCCAATACCCCCAAAATCTATGAAAATACGGAGGTTTTACAATGAAAAAACGTGTCATCTTTTACGGTAAGGATTGGTTTATAGCCTGAATATGAAGATTCTGTAAAAAAATTGAAAATTTGAAAGGAGAAACGAAATGAAAAAGAAATTATATGCTATAATTATAACAGTGGTAATGCTTGCAAACCTTGTTTGCCCCGCGATGGCACAGACAATAACGGCAAACAGCTTCACGGGAACAATCAATTTAGACAGCTCCGTAGCATCAAAGGTTGACCTTTCCGACATTGATATTAAGGTATATTCATTGACAGTTGCATATACCGACCCCACAAGCGGACAAAACGACTATTACGATAACTATGTATTTACCGTAAATCCCGCAAAGGGTGGCGTGTTTACATTTTCCAAGCCGTCAGCCGAATTTAAAATTGAGATAGACCTCTCAACATTGCCGAGTGGCATAGGCGTTGACAAATTCGAATGTACTTATGAAAACGGACAGATAAACGATACTTTTACGCTTTACTCGGTGCATAATGCTGAAATGGTAATGGAAAATGCCTATAGTACGCCTACGGTTATTTGCTACGCGCAGAACGGAAACAGAATTTTTGCAGATTACGATATTCAGCTTTCGGCAGAATCTGCGGCGGTATCGCGCTCGGCAAGCATTGATATTTTAAAGACGCAAAGCGCCACATTTTCCGGCGCTGTTTCAAGCGGCAATAGCTTTAGCTTTTCCAAAACATTCGACCTGAGCGAAATGTCCTCTCTTGATAAAGTCAATTTTTATGCTAATACCAAGATGATCACCGAAGAGGAAAAGATAGAGAGGTATTGTGATCTGGTTGAGACGATGGATTTTGAAGATATGGTTTGCATTAACCCGGTGTACGATGTACTTAGAAATTATGTTTTGAACCACGATGAAAAAGCATCATCTGAGCTTGGTCAAAGAATTGCTCAATTAACAAGCAAGCCCGAAGTATCAAGAAACGGTGGAAGTGTATCCAATGATTATTTTATAGTTTATTATGATAGCAATGATATTGCTACAAAGGCTAATATAATTGCACAATTATTACTTGCCTATAGAAGAAATGCGTTGGCAATGGGATTTAATGATCCAACGCGAGTTGTCAATAGCAATGAAACTAAAAAAATTGAAGTGTTTATGTACAAAAACGAAGGTGAAAACAGTAGTGCATTTGGAAAGGCGTCTATAGATTGCGCTGGGTCTACAAGCTATACATGTCACACTTACTTATGTATATATAAAGTGTCTTCACAAGATACAAGAACACAATTAGCTGAAACGGTTGCGCATGAATATTTTCATGCTGTGCAAAATGCGCATAATTGTAACAATGATTTGACTGCTCAATGGTTTGATGAGGCAAGTGCGTGTTGGTTTAGTACATATTTAGGCTTTTGTTATCGTACTACTGATGATATTAAGGACTATACTGATCAATTTTTTATTTCGCAACCTTTAGAACAGTATTTAGAAGCTGCTGCCAATTTTAATTATGGAAAAGTACTATTTCCATTGGCAGTTGATATCGCGTACGGCGGATATACTACAATAAAAAATATATATAATAACTTGCCAACAGAAAAACAATACTATACGGCAGCCGATTTAAGAACAGCCATAACAACAGCGATTCAAATCTATGATTCAAATGCATCTTTTATCTCTGCTGTTAAGAAAATGGCATTATTCACCTCTGACCCAAATTATTATTATGCGTCAAGAATTCCATACATAGATGCGGAAGAAAGTGATGAAAAGTATGATTGGCAAACATCAGAAAATATGGCTGTTTCTCCATCAAATTATGCATATACTGTTTATAGTTTTGGAATAAAATACTTTTTGATTAAGCCTACGGGAACAGCAATTCAAAATTTTTCCGGAACGATTACAACAAATTCGGTGGCTAATTGTTCTGTTGCAAAAACATATAAAACGAGCTCAAATACATATACCGATTATACCGTTACATTAAACACCAGTCCATATTCATTCTCGGAATCCAATGTGGGTAGCAGCTCTAAGCAAGCTGTTATGATAATAATAGTTAATACGGGAACATCAGATTCGGGTATAACTGTTGCTGTTAACGGCACATTCGGATAAATAATCTTTTCTTTTTTGGAGGTTAAAAATGAATAAAAATAGGTTATTGTTTAGATGTATTTTGTATATTATTATTTTATCATTTTTGCTTTCCGCGATGGCTTGTAATACTAATTTGCCAAACACTAACGATACAACAACGGTTTCAACAGATACGACCACCATTGCACAGCCCGAAACCACAACGATTGAACCTGCCGATACCACCGCCCCCATTGATACCACCGTGGTAGCCGATGACACGACCGCGTCTGCCCAAAACATAAAATGCGTTATAACCTGTCCCGACAACATAGACGTTTCCGGTATTAAAGTGGATATTTATAAATGGATCGGCGGTGGATTTTATACGGATCCCGATGTGCGTTCAGGTATACGTAAATATCAACCGCATATTAACTTTGATCAATATAAACCCAAATATGAGCTAAAGCAGTCGACGAGTGTTGACCAAAACAGCGAGTTTTGCTTTGATATGTCCGATATGCCCGACG
>JAZNBA010000089.1:0-95250 GCA_045586785.1 Eubacteriales bacterium
CCCTCGACGACCCGAAAATATAGAATTTATCTAAAATTCACGTTTTCGGGTCGTCGAGGGCGCCGGCCCCTACAAGCATGATAGGTTGTTTTATTTGTACACCATATAAATCCATGAGTTTTTCGTTCATTTCTTCATTTCAGACAAATATTATTGAAAAACTTTATCCTATCCTCTTGACAGCCGGTTACAAATATTGTATTATTGTATTAGTACAATAATACAGAAAGGAGCTGATCGTCATGCCTTGGCAATTTAACAACACCGAAGCGGTATTTTTGCAGATAGCAGACCGCCTACGCCACGATATAATAAACGGAATATATCAACCCAATCAACAATTCCCTTCTGTCAGACAGCTTGCGGCAATTGCCGCAGTCAATCCCAATACCATGCAAAAAGCGCTTGCTTGTCTTGAGCAAGACGGACTTTTACACACTCACGGCACCGCAGGGCGTTTTGTAACATCCGATACCGCAGTGTTTGCCGCGGCACGCGAAAAACTGCTTCGCGACACCGTTCGCCGCTGGCTGGAGCAAGCCGAATCACTCAACATTTCCACCGATGAGCTTATAAATTATATCAAGGAGGAAGCCAAAAAGTCATGAACACACCCGTACTGTATTGCACAAACCTCAATAAAAAGTATAAAGCAAATAATCCGGTGCTGTGTAATTTTAATTGTGCCCTGCCCAAAGGCAAAATAATCGGTCTTCTTGGTCCCAACGGTTGCGGCAAGTCCACACTTATGAAGCTGATATGCGGTCTGCTCGTACCCGACAGCGGAGAGATATCCATTTGCGGTCAAAAGCGAAGCGATAAGACAAATTCGCTTATTTCATACCTCCCCGAACGCACATACTTCAACTCCTGGATGCGAGTTGATGAGCTTTTGAAATATTTCTCGGATTTTTATGATGATTTCGACCGTGAGCGCGCTGTGGGGATGCTGTACAGCCTCGGTATTGACACTAACGCAACGCTCAAATCACTCTCCAAGGGCACTAAGGAAAAGGTACAGCTTATAATGGTAATGGCGCGCCGCGCGCGGCTGTATCTGCTTGACGAGCCCATAGCCGGCGTTGACCCCGCCGCCCGCGACTATATTCTGCAAACCATCATCGGCAATTACGACCCCTCCGCTACCGTAGTTATCACCACTCACCTCATACACGATATCGAGCCCATACTGGATGAGTTTATGTTTCTCGGCTATGGCGGACACATACTTATGTCGGGTTCTGCCGACGACGCCCGAGCCCAATACGGTAAATCTCTTGACGAGCTTTTCAGGGAGGTGTTCAGATGTTAAAAAAGCTGCTTAAATACGACACACGCGCCCTTATACGTTACTGGTGGATAATTGCCGTTGTGATAGTCTGCGCCACAGGCGTGGATATAGCATGTACGCTGTTCTATAATCATTATGCCTACACAGATAACTATGAGCTGCTTGTGGGCATTGCTCAGCTCGTATCATTACTGTGCAACGGACTGACACTTTACTCTCTGAGTGCCACTTCTTTGATCTTATATATCCGCTTTTACACGAATTTTTATACCGACCAAGGATATCTCACGTTTACCCTGCCCGTCAAACGCAGTACGCTGTTGGCTTCAAAAACAATACACGCTTTTGTGTGGGAATTGATCCACCTGTTACTGGTTGCAGTGTGCAAGATAGCGCTGTGGATCATTACGCGCAATGAATTATTCGAAAGCTTTATCGAGTGGCTGGCAGAAGCGTGGGCAGATATCGGCGCTTTACTTATCGTATATGTAATACTCGCTTGCATTTTCCTCATAATATATCTGCTATTTTCAATAGCTATCGTACATCTGTGCATAACACTCGGTGCAATAATTGTGAAAAAAGCAAAAGTATTTGCGTCTATCGGTATTTATTACGCGATGAACACTGTCATCAATATTGCTATCATCGGTCAAATGGTATTAGTCATAGCAACCCTGATATCTGCCCCGACCATAGTTGGATCATTTATCGAGTTTGAGATCCACACGATGGCAGTATTAGCCGCCTGCATGTTGATACTTATGATGCTGGCATATACAGCACTTGTATACTTCATCACGCTGTCCTGCATGGAGCGCAAGCTCAATCTTTCGTAAGGAGGGCTGCATTATGAAAAATATTTTGACTAAAAGAATATTTGCCGTCCTCGCTTGCCTTGCGATGCTCATGGGAGCGTTGGCACTGCCCATCGCGGCGCTGGATGCCGTTAATTGGTCATACAGCGAAGATCAGGACATGATAACGGATGGCACAAATAAATATTATAGATACGAAAACTCGGGTTATATCTCGATTTACGCTAAAGAGCAGTATATTTTTGCCAATACGATAAGCCGCTCCGACAACACGATTTCAAACAACATCATAGATTACAATATCAACGCACACGCCCGTGACACCGATGTAATATGGCTGACTGAAAGCGTATACGACGACAAGATCTGCCAGGTCTATGCCACAAAGGAGGGCGCTGAGCGTCTTGACAAGCTGATAAAGTTCGAAGAATGCGTATATTATCTTGAAGATGACAGCTACAGAGATGTAAAGCTGCCAGAGGATATTGCGACGCAGCTTACAAGCTTTTACCGCAGTACTGCACACAAAAAAACAACATTTGAGGTAGCAGATCTCAAAGCCGCGCAGCACTTTATTGTATACGCATATGAACATAATCTGGCATTCAGACGCGAACTGGGTTCAATATTTTACATCAACGGTAATATGTACTTCGTTGAATACGACTTACTCAGCAATGATCACTTCACCGCAGATGGCAAATTTTCGTTCCGAAGCGGAAAGGTACAGCTTGCAAAACTCCCAACAAATCTTTTCAGCCAGCTAAAAAAATCCTATATAGACAATGTTGAGTATAACAGCTTCCAAAAAACATATGAAGAGGATGAACTGTATGAATCAAACCACGATGATAATTACGATGAAACCTCCGAAAAGATTGCTTTTGGGATATTATATTCGCTGGTATGCTTTGTCACACCCCTTCCCTTGTTTATACTCGGACTTATTCTCCCTCATCCGAGAAAGCTGGGCAAGAAAAAATATTGGTATTCACTTACTGTCATTTCGGGACTGTATATGCTGATCGGCATAATACTGTTGCTGGTTATACTGCTATAAAATTCAGGGCTGTTTCAAATGAAACAGCCCACCTTTTATAAATACTGCTTTGCCTTTTCCAGATTGTCGTTCTCAAATTTGATAATGGAACGGCACAGTCTGAGCATATCCTCGGAGCAGCTCGTGTTTTCAAAGTTACGCAGAGCACGTGTTGTCTCGCAAATACCCATAACAGAGCCACTCATCATAAGCTCGGCGATATGCGAGGAGGTGGAGTCCACCATGGTTTTCATACTCATGCCCATCTTGGCCCCCATCTTTGCCATGACACCCTCCTCCTGTGCCTCCACGCCCTCGGCGTCAAGCACATCGCGGGCTTGCTTGGCGAACTTTTCGTAGCCGTCAAGCTGCTCTGTCATGCGGGAGCGCATAGACTCGTCGTCCACCTTGGGAAGTAGAGTTATGACCGAATCCGCCCCCATCTTCATGTTTTTATATATAAGAGCGGCAAGCTCTGCCGTCTTTGTCATTGTCTGTTGCATTGAAAATGTTTCCTTTCAAAAATAAAAAAGTGTACGCACATAGTATTTGCGTACACTTTTTGTTTTATGTATTTTTTATTTTTTTGCCAATTTCTGCGCTCTCACGTCACGTCCAACAAAGCGCATTGTTCTGTACTCGCCGAGAAGTCGGCTGACTATACGGTCGGTATATCGGCTTTGAAGCTCGGATGGTGAGAGATTCGTGTTGATAATGGTGCAACGCCCCGAGCTGAGTCTGGTGTTGATCACGTTGAAAAGACACGCCACGGTAAACTGGTTGGTCACCTCGGTGCCAAGGTCGTCAATGATCAGCAAGTCGCACTCAAAATATCTGTCAACGTCCTCGCCGCCGCCGTAAGACGTGCTGTTTCCAAAACGTTGACGCTCAAAGTCCGAGATAAGTCCCTGGGCGCCGGTATAGTAAACGTCATGACCGCCCTCAATTATGACTCTCGCCATAGCCGAGCAAAGATGCGTTTTACCAAGTCCCGTGCCGCCCATAAGCAGCAGATTTCCCGATACACCAACCTTGAAATTTTCGGCGTATCTGTAGGCAACCGACAGATTTCGGTCCATCTCCGCCTGCTCCGCGGCATTCTGACGGTAGTAATCAAGCGAGAAGTTTTCAAAGCTCTGAGAGCGCATCAGATGCCCCATGCCCGACGACTCACAGCCCGCCATCACCAGCTCTTTTTTCATGCAAGCGCACATTTTGCCGTCAACAAATCCGCTGTCCGAGCAAACAGGACATTCATACCTTACGTCCGAATAGTCCTCGGGGTAGCCATATTTTGACAGCAGCTCGGCGCGCTTTGCCTGAAGCTGTTCGTTTTTTTCGCGTATCTCGCCTATCTGCTTTGCGGTAGCCGCGCCGCCCTTGACGATGGCACTCATGATCTCCAGTCCCACGCGTCCAAGCTGCGCGTCTATCTCGCGCACACCGGGAACTGCCTCGTGAAGCTGTGCGCGGCGGCGGTCGGCATCCTCGTGGGCACGCTTATATTTTGTTTCGTAATCGCCGCGTATACGGCGGTAATTTTCAGAATTGTAGCCCATAAGCTCTCCTCAAATTATGTATCTGAATATGAGCGGCTGAGTGCCGCCTCGAAAAACTCATCCGTGTCAAAGCTGCCCATAGCGCCCTGCTTTGACTTTTTATATTGCTCTGTCTCGGCCTGTGCCTGTTCTGGAGTCATTATCGACTTTGAATACCACTTTTCAAGTATGCCGTTCATGTATGCGGGATTGTACTCATGCTGTGCATCGACTGTGATGTCATACGCCAGCTCTATCATTTCGAAGCTGTATTTCATCTCAAGCGCCCAGCGGTTGAGAAAACGAGTTTCCTTTGCAGACAGCTTGCGTCCTCGAGCTCCTATAAGTGCCTTCAGCTTGCCCTCCAGCGTCGCGTATTCCTCACGCTCACGCAATCTCTCCTCAAGCACGTCGGCATCATGTACGCCCTCGTCATACATACCAAACGCCAGCTTTTCCACGTAGCGCACGGATGTTTTGCCTATGCGAGCGCAGTAGTCAAGTAAAACATACATATACTCATCACTCAGCTCAAGATGGTTCTGAAGTCCCACTATGATACCTATCTCGCGCTCATTCATGATGCGCCCCAGACGGCGCTGAGCCTCGTCCACCAGTTGCAGTGAGCCATCGTTTTGCTCCAGCATATCACCAAGCTCTTTCATGGTATAGTCGGGAAGCTCGCCTGCGCTGATAAGCTTTTTGTCGGTTTCAGACGGTTTATCCGCTGTTTTTACAGCCGATTCCTCAACCGTATCCGCAACACCCGCACCGCACCAGAAGGCAAGCGCTCGGTCAAGCTCGGCGCGGTCACATCCCAGCTGCTTCATAATGCGCGGCGCGGCAGCGTCAATATCCTGCCTTGCCTCGTCGTCTGCGGCAAGTATTATCAGCAGACGCACCGCCGTATCCGACGCCTTTTTAATACGTGCCAAGGCACACTTGGGAAACGCGGCGCTTCCGCTCTCAAAATCAAAAGTTACCTTCATTACGCCCTCATTCCGTCGTATCGCGCTGACGGCGGCACAGCTCGTAGCACAGCGTCATAAGCGAGTCACCGATATGAACGTTTTCAACCACCGTGCGATCGTCCTTGGTATCTATTTCCTTGCCCGTGAAGTTCCAGATACCTTCAATACCCGCACTCATGACCTGCTCCGCGGCACTCACCGCCGCCTCCTTGGGAAGCGTCAGCACGGCAATATCCACATGATTACGCTCACAGTAAGCGGCAAAATCCTTCATATCGTAAACCGGAATGTCGCCAACCTTTTTGCCGACTATCTCGGGTGACACGTCAAACATAGCGATAACGTCAACGCCGCGTTTTTCAAACATAGGATTGCGCGCCAGCGCCATACCGAGATTGCCCGCGCCAATAATGACCGCGCAATATCCGCAACCGACGCCGAGTATGTCACATATCTTGGCGTACAGATAGTTTACGTTATATCCGTATCCCTGCTGACCGAAGCCACCGAAGCAGTTAAGATCCTGACGTATCTGCGAGGCGGTAACACTCATTATTTCGGAAAGCTCACTTGAGCTTATACGGGTTTTTCCCTGTCTTATCAGCTCGCGCAGATAGCGGAAATACCGAGGCAATCTCTTTATTACCGCAGGTGAAACATTGGAGCGCGCTGTGCTTCGGTCCCCATTGTCACCCAAATATATGTCCAAACCAAGGTCTTTTTCAAAATCAAATTTATTCTTATCCATTCTCTCTCCTAAAAAACACACAAAGCAGTAAAAGCCTGCCACGCACTGCTTTCTTTTATTGAAAAATGAGGTTTTCCATGTAGTTTTCCACAAGGATGTGGAAAACTATATGTGGAAAAGCTTTGAGTTTTCCACATGGCTGTGGAAAACTATTGTGGAAAACTGATATTTATTTATTATTTTGTGACAAGTTTAATTTTTACGTTGCCGACGCATTAAGCGACGTATCCGCAAAATTTGACTCAAGATACTCAAAATATCCTGCCGCCGCAACCATTGCGGCATTGTCTCCGCAAAGCGAGCGCGGAGGAACCGACAGCACTACGCGCTCCTTTTTGCACATTTGCTCAAGCGACGCGCGCAGGTGCGAGTTTGCCGCAACACCGCCCGCCAGCACAAGACGCTTCATGCCCGTCTGCTTCAGCGCCAGACGCGCCTTTTTGGTTATCGCCGTAACTATGGTGTGGGTGTAAGATGCCGCAAGGTCGGCGCGAGCGATCTCATTACCCTGCTGACGCTGTGAATTTATATGATTGAGCGCGGCGGTCTTGATGCCGCTGAATGAAAGATCCAGCGTGTCACCGCCAAGCGCGGGCGACGGAAGCGCGATAGCCGAAGCATCGCCCTCATAAGCCAGCTTGTCTATTGCCGCGCCGCCGGGGTACGGCAGACCGATAACTCTGCCTATTTTGTCAAACGCCTCGCCTGCCGCGTCGTCACGGGTACCGCCGATCTCCTCAAAGCTGTTGTACGACTCCACGCGGTAGATAGAGGTATGTCCCCCCGAAACCACCAGCGCTAAAAACGGGGGCTCAAGCTCAGCGTCCACAAGATACGCCGCCGCGGTATGTGCCTTGACGTGATCTACGGGCACCAACGGAATATTGTATGAATACGCCAAGGATTTGGCGAAGTTAACGCCTACAAGCAGTGCACCTATAAGTCCGGGGTGTGACGTGACCGCCACCGCGCCTATATCCGACAGCGTGACTCCTGCCTCGCTCAGCGCCTCATAGGTTATATTGCTCACCGCCTCTATATGCGCGCGGCTGGCTATCTCGGGCACAACGCCGCCGTAAAGACGGTGGGTTTCTATTTGAGACGCCACAATATTGGAGCGTATTGCTCGCACGCTCTCACTCATTTCAACGACAGCCGCCGAGGTCTCGTCGCAAGAGCTTTCAATTCCAAGTATATACAAAGTCAAGCCACCTCTGTTCTCGTCATAATCACGGCATCCTCTTTTGGATGCGAATAAAATCCGGCACGTGTGCCGACAGCTATAAATCCTGCCGACTCATAGAGCGCGCGTGCCGCCACGTTGGACGCTCTTACCTCAAGCGACAGTACAGTAACGCCGCGCTCTCGCGCAAGCTTCAGCACCTCGTCGATGACCGCGCGGGCATAGCCATGTCTGCGATAGTCGGGATGCGTTGCTACGTTTACTATTTCTCCCTCATCCAGCACCGACACCATGCCCACATACGCGACTAATCTTCCGTCCTCAACGCAGGCAATACCCGTGCCATAGCCGCCCTCGGCAAGCATCATAAGGCTCGCCTCGCTCCAGGGTTCACTGAAGCACAGCTTTTCTATCTCTGCCGCCTCGCTTACGTGCTCCGGCGCAAATTTTACTAATTGCATTATCAGCTTATCTTGCCGTCAAGGTAGTCCTTGATAAGCGTGCCCGCATCTACACAACGGCCTTCATCACGGCTGTAAAGATAGCAGGAGCCGTTCGAATACTCAATATAATTTATGCTATAGTACATCCAGGGATAGTCGGGTGACACCATTTTCACCTTGAAGTTGCGCATAGGCGACAGCGCGGGATACGTTACCGCCTCGGCGTTTTTCCAAGTGTCGATTATTGTGCTTATGTGCTCTTCATTCTGAATGCTGACAAGCGCCACGGCATATTCCTGCTCAACGCATACAAGTATCTTGTTGATACCCATCTCATCGGGTTCGGGCAACGTCTCACCTTCCGCATAAAACAGCACCTTGCCCGGCTCTGTCATCCATTTTTCGGGATCAACACCCTCCATCTCGTGGAAAACAATAGTAGTCATAGAGTTTTTCCACTTTGCGTACATCTCGCCCACAGTTACCGCCTCATAGCGCGAGGGAGCATCGGTATACTTGATACCTGTTTTGCCGTTTATATACTCATTTGTCGTTTTGTCGTATTCCAATTTGTCAAGTCCCGCGGTGCAGGAAGAGAGCATCAACACCGCCAGTGCCAATGTCAACACAACCTTTAAGATCTTCATGCCAATCTAACCTTTCTATGTACTTCTCGGCTCAATAGCCAAACTGACCCGACAGCGAGTCGTCGTCGCGTATCCAGTCCTCAACCTCAATAACGCGGTATTCGGTGGGCGTGTCTCTGACGACCACGCGGGAGATACCCGCATTAATGACCATGCGCTTGCACATCATGCAAGAGGTTGTTCCCGGCACCAGCGAGCCGTCGGACGGCTCAACACACGCCATATAAAGCGTAGAGCCCAGCATCTGCTCACGGGGCGCGGCTATGATTGCGTTTGCCTCCGAGTGGACCGAACGGCACATCTCATAGCGCTCACCGCGGGGAATGTTCAACTTATCGCGCATACAGAAGTTAAGGTCACTGCAATTCTGTCGTCCGCGGGGCGCACCGTTATATCCTGTTGAAACTATGACGTCGTTTTTGACAATTATTGCGCCGTATTTTTTGCGCAGACAGGTGCTTCTCTCAGCAACGGTCTGGGCAATATCAAGATAATAATTTTCTTTACTGCATCTTTGCATATATATCTCCGTTCTCCGCACGGGGCGGCACTGTTTTATCGGGCAGTTATAATTATTATAATATATATGTACAAATAAATCAAGTTTTTTTCACAAATTTGCGCAAACAAAAAAAGCAAGCCTCGTTTTACGGTGTAACGAGGCTTGATCTTTTCACTTTTTACGCTTCGAGGATAAAATAATACCCACGACCGCCAGCACCACCAGCGCGCCTACGATTATCCAAGTAATGGGAGACGCGACAATTACCGCCCCGGGACTTATTACGTCAAGCAAAAAATTTTTCATGAATATACCCTCCGGATTATATTATTCCCACGGCGTCAAGCAGCACGCCGCTAAAATACGATATTGCATTTGCCGCAAGGGCAAACAGCAAGGCTTTTTTGTGTCTCACACGCAACAGCTTCGACAGCAAAAATCCCTCGATAAACACCACCGACACCTCTGCCGCCGCAAGCACGCACCAATACAAGGCGTCTCGTCCGCCGCGAGACAGCATTATCTGACTCATTATAACATTCAGCGGCGGGTTTGTCAACACGTTAACCAGCAGCACCGATAGCATAGCGTCCCATCTGCGCCACCAAACCGCCGCCACCGTCAATTCAAACGCCAGCGTCAGCCCCAGTGCCAAAAATATCAGTCCGACTGTCACTGTCCATTACCTCGCTTTCCGGGCGACGACAGATACACAGCCCCCGCCGCCAATATTCCCGTCACGGCAACGACGACAAACGAAGCCGTCTCGGACAGCGATATAAAATTAAACATCAGATATCCAACAAGCAATGCAAGTGTGGTAAGTCCGAAGGCGAAGCCCTCATAGCCGCGCAGCCGCGCGGCGGCGGTGTGAAGCGTTATGGGCATGGCAATATTGAAGCAGATAATGCCCAGCACCGATAAAACAATGCTTTCCCGTCCCAAGATCACCAGCGGCACCGACAGCGCAAGGGATACAGCTCCCACCGTGCGTGAGCCAAGACGGTCGGATAAAATTCCACCCACGGCCTTGCCTGCCATCGCCGCCCCCGCGGCGACAAGAACCAACACAAATCCCTGCTTCCACGGCATTGAAAACAAAAATCCCGAATACGAGCGCACAAGCACCGCAGACAGGCACATGGCAAGCCCGAGGGATCCGCCGCACAACGGCATTTTAAAGCCGTTTTCATCAGACGGACTTACCGCTACGTCCTTACACTTGCCCAAAAACAGCACAAGCAATGCGCAAAGCGCAACAGCGGCGGCAGGTATATACAGCATATCAGAGAAACGCGCGCCACACAGCATGCCCAGCGCTACGCCCACAGCACCCGACGACACGAATATGCCGCACCTTGCCATTTTACCGTCCGAATATATAAGCGAGTCAATACCGCCGCCAACGTGAAAGGCGGCGTTGCCAAGTCCCACCAGCGTTACCGACAGCCAAGGCGTATGCACGCCCAGTATCAGCGCGATGAGTACCAAAACACTGCCTATGTACGCCGTCTCGCGGTGGCAAAGCTTATCGCGTATGCGCAAAATATCTACAATCGCACCTATAATGAATTGCATTCCGAAGGCGAGAAAATTATACAGCCAAAACGCTGATGCTACTGTGTCCGCCCCGAAAGCATAGGTACTGTACAGCGCGTATACCAACCAGCCGCATCCAAGATCAACGGCAAAATGAGTCAGTGTATACACTGTCAGCGTAACTTTTTTTGACATAACGCTCTCCCTTCGTGTGTTCAATAAATATATCGCCAAAAGCTCCAAAAGGTTTCATTTTTTTTGACATTTTTATGATATAATTGTGTTTTTTTGCGAAAAGCCCTTGAAACTCAAGGCAAAAACGTGTAAAATAACTTTAATACAATAATAAATAAAAATTTGGGGCAATAATGATTTTGGATAATCGTTGTCTGCACCATTTCCATACATAAAATGACAGACACCTGAGTATCAGGAGCCAAGCAGGTAGGAGGTCAAAAATTGAAAAACAACAAAAAGTGGTTCAAGAAGCTGTTCCGAAGAAGACTTATAGTCGCACTTATGATATTGCTTCAGCTGGCATTCGTGTTTTTTGCCGTTTTTTTCGGAAGCAGATACTATTCCATAGTTTCATCCGTGTTGGGATTTATCAGCCTTATAGTATCGCTTTACATTCTCAGTAATAAAAGCAAAAGCGCATTCAAGCTGACCTGGATATTCCTGATACTTCTCTTCCCGCTTTTCGGAGGTCTGCTTTATATACTTTTCAAGGTACAAAGCTCAACACTAAAATTCGAAAAACGCCGTCAGGCAATATCCGAGCAAACACGCCCGTTATATATAAAGCACGGCTACGTTCCGCCCGCACGCGCAAGCATTCAAAGCCATACGCCGCTTATGCAATATCTTGAAAGCAGTGCCGGTTTTCCCGCTTATTCTGATACCGATATCAAGTATCTTGAATCGGGTGAGGCAAAATTCGAGGCATTGCTGAGAGAACTGCGACGTGCCGAAAAATATATTTTTCTTGAATATTTCATCATTCAAGAAGGCGTGATGTGGGACAGTATTCTTGAAGTATTGCGCAAAAAGGTCTCAGAAGGTGTTGAAGTACGCGTTATGTACGACGACATGGGCTGCTTCCTGTTGCTTCCCAAAAACTACGCCAAAACGCTCCACAGCTACGGCATCAAGTGCACGGTATTCAATCCCTTCCGTCCCGTGTTCAGCGCCATACAAAACAACCGAGACCACCGAAAAATAGTCTCCATCGACGGCAAGGTGGCTTTCACGGGCGGCATAAACTTAGCCGACGAATATATAAACGTGCACCGCCGCTTCGGTCATTGGCGCGATACATCTGTCATGATGCGCGGCTCTGCCGCCTGGAGCATGACACTTATGTTCCTTGAAATGTGGTCCACCGCAACGGGCTCCGAGGAGGACTACTCGGTATACCTGCCGAGCAAGAGCTCCCCTGAAAATCCTGTTGTCGGATATGTCCAGCCTTACTGCGACACACCCATGGACACCGAAAACGTAGGTGAGCAGGTGTATCTGCACATACTGCATCGTGCGCGCAAATACATTTATATATGCACACCCTATCTTATTGCGGACGACAATATGATGTCCGCCCTGGCACTCGCCGCCAAAAGCGGCGTTGACGTGCGCATAATCACGCCCCACGTGCCCGACAAAAAGATAGTTCACACAACTACAAGGTCATACTATCCCGACCTTATCGCCGCGGGCGTGCGTATATATGAATATACTCCCGGCTTTATGCATTCAAAAACCTTTGTGTCGGACGACTGCATTGCCACCGTAGGCACCACGAATCTGGACTTTCGCAGTCTTTATCTGCATTTTGAGTGCGGCGCGGTCATGTACGACTGCCCTGCCATTGCCGACGTCAAAGCGGACTTCCTCAAGACTCTGGAGTCTTGCGAGCAAATATCCTGTCCGCCCCGCCGCAATAATATTTTCGCACGTATGTGGCGCGCTGTTCTCCGCCTTTACGCACCGCTTATGTAAATACCCAAAGCACTTGGCAACTGCCAAGTGCTTTTTATTCGCTTGTGCGTTTACTCATCGCTCGACTTATACATGTCAATCGAACGCTCTATCGTAATTTTATCGTGTAACCAATTATATTGCTCGATGGTAATAAGGTGTATATATCCGGCGTTTTTTTCGTTATTAACGTGCGCATTCTCGTGAACATATACCGTTATATCGTTACCGTTCTTTTCCGATTTTATATCGAACGTGCTGTTGCTATGTGCCACAGTCATTACCGCAATAACGCAACCGTTATCAAAAAACTGTTTTTCGTAGCTGTTATTTTGTTGAGCCTCTTGCCAGTTGCCACCTATATGCGTAACCAAAGCTCCGTACGACTCAGGACCTGCCGCGGCGTATTTATACAGCTCGCACAGCTCCTCATAGCTGTATATCACAAGATGCTCTTGCTCGTAAAAACCGTTTGCATTGTCAAGTATCGGACGCGGACCAAACTTTATCTCGATCGCCTGCTGAATTCTGGAGTTGTATTGGACAGACGTGCTTATAATTTCAATGCTTTCACCCTCATATTTGCCCTCGAACGGACAAAGGAACATAAACGAGCCAATGTCAGCTGTAGACACATAAGGCAAAGCACCGTCAAGCTCAATTACGATTTTTCCGTCTTGCTTGTAATGAGTACAGTCAAAATCGTAGCTGCCGCTTTCGGTCTGCTTCATAACTACGACCATATATCCATTCTTAAAGAAGTCTTCGGTATAAGCGTTATCTTGCATTGCTCGGCGCCAATTACCTTTGATACCCAGGCTGTATGAGCCGTAATCTCTGGGATTTTGGGACGCGCATTCGTACACCTGCAAAAGCTCTTCATAGCTTTGCACCACAAAATACGGTTTTGACGGTATCTCGCTATTTCCATAGGTATAATACGTATATATATTCTGCTCTATCTGCGACGCGTACGGCGTGTAGCTGACGTCCAAGCTAATGCTCTGTCCCTCATATTTGCCCTCAAAGCTGCAGAAGAACACGTGACGCTCGCGAATAGTCGGTTGCTCATAGGAGCGCACGCCGAAAACCTTAAGCGAAATACCCTCTTCCGAGTCCTCGCAGTCAAGGCGCAGGTCGTAATAGCCGTCGTCCGTAACCATCAGGACAACAACCGCAAAATGCTTGTCGAAATACGTCTGATAAAATTTATCGTTGCTACCGATATTCTCCCAGCTTCCCTTGACACCCATTTCGTCATCCTCACAGGCGTCTGCCGCCTCGTATACTGCTCTGAGCTGGTCGTAGCTCTGCACAACGAGTATCTGCGGCTCCGGTGTTTGCTCGCCGACGGTGGGGAGTGCCGACAGATACTCATATACAAGCTCTTCGGTCTGAACGTGCTCAGCAGAAACCAATATGTCCGTTGCATAACCGATATTATCGTCCGGTACAGTGTCGGGTAGCGTGGTCGTATCAACCGCCGGTAATGTAGTATTTTCATTCTGACCGTCCGTGCCGCATGATATAAGCAAAGCGCAAAGCAGGATGACCGCTGTTAAAATAACACCTGTTTTTTTCATGTCTGTACCTCCGTTCTTGTTTTATAAACTTCACGCGCAATACTGCTTTATAACGCGCACCATAAGGTCGTTGAGCTTTTCGACGTTGAATGCTCCGACGCTCTGGTCGGCGTGATCATTACCGACGCCACTGTGGTTGGTCAGGAACGCATATGTGCCGCCCGTCAGTATGGCAATACTGCGGAAAAGCACCTCGCAGGTGGTATCCGTGCCGCTTGCCATTACGGGAATAATGTGAATACCCATGCTTGCCGCTTTTTCGATGGACGCACCCAGCGATGCTATAACGTCAGTCTGCTGGTGGGGCGGTGCGTCAAGAACCAAGAACATAAGCTTTACGCTGTCATTGTCCCACGCGTGAGCGTTGACAGCATTATCAAGCGCGGTATGGACTGCTTCCTCGTAGTCACCGCCGCCGTTTGCGCTTTGCTGTGAAATGTTTTGAACAGCCTCATCAATATCGTCCTTGAAGCCGAAGTAACGGACAACGTATTCGTCCTGCTCGTCGCGGTAGAAGTTAACGCTGGTGCGTATGGACGCAACGTCGCTCTCGCTTGCCACGCGTCTTACCACGTCGCCAAGCTCTGCCTTGAGGTATTCCAGCTCGTCGCCCATAGAGCCTGTTGTGTCAACAACAAACATCAGATCAAGCTTCGCCTGAGTGGTAACCGCCGCCGTCTGCACCTCGATCTCGTCTTGCGTGTCAAGCGCCACGGTCACCGTCTCGATGCCCTCTGCACTCACGCGCACAGCTGTGGGCTTATCGCTCTCACGCGCCTGCACGTCGGCAAGGCAAAACAGATATGCTTTTCCCTCGTAGTCGGAGACTGCGCTCCATACTACTTCTCCTGCGGCATTGAGCAGCTCGGCTTTAGCACCGCGCACGGTCTGCGCGCCGTTTTTAACCGTGACAACAATTCGTCTCTCAATAGCAACTTCCCAGGTCTCGGCGATCTTTTTCCAATCTTCCTGTCCTATCTTGTCAAGCCAGTCGGACCACTCGCCGTTATCGTGCCACTCGCCTGCGGTAAGTGTGCCAGCATTGTAAATAGTCTGGTCGCCGCCGCCAACGTAGTCATCCAAAACGCCGTCGTATCTTCCTACGACCTCTGCTTCTACCGAAGCATCAAAATAGACATCCGGAGCCGGAGCCCATGTGCCGCACGCTTCGGTATACACGGGCATCTCCTCAGAGGGAGCCTCCCAATAATCGCCTTCAGCGCCATCGACCGCCATATCTGACTTATAGTCATGATAACCCTTTCCGGTTACCTCTCCATCCTCATTTGCGACCGCCGTTTCAATCGGACGCGCCGCAACAGTATCGCGAGGCTGAGTTTCGTCAGTGTCATCAACAGGTGCTTTCGCGCAGGACGCCGCGCCAAGCAACATAACTATAGCCAGTAAAAAAGCAAGTAAACATCTAATTTTCATATCAGATTCCTTTCCCCGACACACGTCGGAATGTTCTGTTGTTAATACAGACGAAGGACTTTTAAAAAAGTTCCAAAAAAAAATAAAAAAATTTTTTATTTTTTAGGGGAAGCCTCGCAAAAGCGCAAGACTCCCCCTACAGTGTCGGTTTACCGACTCATTTTTTTCTTTCTTATTATAATAAACACCACAAAGCCCGCCGTCAGAAGCACAACGACTACCAGCGAAATTATAAGTCCCATAGGAACTCCTCCGCCCTGAGCATCGGGGTTATCCGGTTGCTCGGGTGCGGTGGTCTCAACTGCGGTGAAGGTAGCGGTATAAGTTGTGTTACCCTCAACAGCCACTATCTCAGGTGTCCAACCCGTGAATGTTGCGCCCTCCTTTGTGGGAGCTATGGGCAGCTCTACCGTGTCACCGTAGTTATATTCGACTGTCTTGTACACAGTGCCGTCTTCATTGAAGAAAGTGACCGTGTATATACGCTTGATGCCCTCAAACTGCGCCGTATAAACCGTGTCCCCTTCAATGGGGGCGAATTCACGGTCCCAGCCCTTGAAGGTATAATCATAGGTAGGATCGGACGTTTTACCGATAACGCCCTCATAATTCAGCTTCGGCGTATCGC
The DNA here is from genome assembly GCA_045586785.1 of Eubacteriales bacterium. GTDB lineage: Bacteria > Bacillota > Clostridia > Oscillospirales > CAG-272 > UMGS1002. The sequence continues at coordinate 16,339 of JAZNBA010000089.1, forward strand.
CGTAATGATACTTTGCGCTCTCTACGGTTTTGCCATCGCCGTCAACGAACGTGACGGTATAATCAATGTAAACGCTGTCAAACTGCGCTGTGTAGGTCACATCGCCAGTTACTACCGAAAGCTCGGGCGACCATCCCTTGAACACATACGTATATGTGTTGTCCGCCGCCTTTTCGGGCAATACAGCAGGTGCTACCGATGCATCACCGTAAAAATATTCGGTCTCTGCCATAGTCTGCCCGTTTCCGTCCACGAACTTTACAGTATACTTTGCAAGCTCTTTGGTATATTTTGCTCTGTAATCGGCATTTGCTGTGACGGTAGACTCTATCGTACCCTCCCAGCTCTCAAACGTGTAATTGTATTTACCGTCAGTTGTGCTCGGAGCGGATGCGGGGATCTCAACCGCGTCACCGTAATGGTACACCTTTTCGGATATGACGCTGTCATCAAGACCTAAAAATCGGACTTTATATTCCACAAACTGCGTATCAAACACCGCCGCGCAGGTCATGGACTTGGTAGCTGTCACCTTTTCGTCGGCGGCTATATCAACCTTGCCGTCGCCATCGGTGTCCCAGCCTGCGAACACGTATTTGTATACCTCATCGCCCTGCTTTGTAGGTTTCTCGGGCTGACCGACTATCACTCCCTGCGCGTATTCGCCGCTTTGAAGTACAGTCTCACCGTTCACAAACGTAACAATGTACTCGCCAACCGTCCAGACCGCATAAAGCGTGGTGTCCGCGTTAATGTCAAAGCTGTCACCGGGACGGTACTCGGCCACCGTGGCATCCTTTTTGGTCGCCCAGCCTGCAAAAGCAAAGCCTTCCTTTTCGGGCTGTGCAATAGTCAGTATTGCATCTTTGCCGTCGTGCTTGGGCTGCGCGGGGATGACGGACGAACCGCCGTTGGAATCATAGTAAATTGTATATACCGCACTGGGAACGTACTGTGCGTAATCAAGAAATATCCAGCCATCCTTGTCGCCTATCTTTATCTTGCCCCAGCCGTTTTGTATCTCGCTGACATTGACCTTGTCCGCGTACTTTACCGCGCCAACAATACCGTGCGAGGTGCCGGGTCCCGAGCGGACATTGAGATCGGAGGTAGTTACCGTTATAAAATACGTGCCGGGACTGTTTACGGAAAAGTCAATTGCCGCCGCCGGACGCGATTCATATGTAGGTGAGCCGTAGCCGACTATATATGTATCCGTGAGATTGTATGTACGCAACGCCACATTATACGTATTGGTGTTGCCCTCTATGGTGTGCACCTTTCCGTCCTTGGCGTAAATAACGATACCTATATGGCTTGCCCACTGACGGTTTGCGCCTGCGGTCTTGAAAAAGATCAGATCGCCTGTCTTTGGTGTATAGCCGTCACCCACTGCATGATATGCAGAAGTTGAACGAAGAAAGTTGACAAGTCTGTCACAGCTGACCTCTGTTTTTACCTTGTTGGGTGACACACCCGCGTGAAGCGTGCACCAGGTAACAAACGCACAGCACCAGTTGTAGCCGTAGCTTACGCCGTTGCCCTCATTGTTGTCCAGCTTGCCGTAAAGTCGGTTATATTCAACAAAATTACGCGAGCCTTTAGAGCTGCCATGCATATCGGCATCGCTGTTGCCCTCGTGGTAACCCAGCTGGGACAGTGCCACCAGCACCACGTCGGTGCGCTGGTCGCCCGTAAGCTCCACAGAGCCCAGCTGAGCGTTATAAGGGCTTTTCAGATATTGCTCTGATGCTTCATGTATAGGCTCAACAGCCGCCGCAGGCAGCACAAGCATGGCCGAAAGCAGCAGATATACTATGCAACGGATCACCGTCTTTTTACACAAATTCATTTTTACATTCTCCATATTTTGTGATGATAGAGTAAACTATACCCATATATATTGTCATATTCATACTCATATACATCGAAATTATACCACATTTACATATCATTTGTAAATAGCTTTGGCAAAAATTCCGCACTTCCTATTGAAACCAATTGGGGAATATGATATAATTTTATGAAAACATTTCACATTTGTGTAAATTACGAAAGGTCTGACCTATGAGATCACATATAAAATTACTTTGTATACTGCTGTCCGTACTGATGTTAGCATCCGTGCCGATACCCGCGGTGGCACTTCCCGAAGCAGATACGGGCAGTGACTACCGCACATATCTTCGCACCTTGGGTTTCCCCGAGGATTATATCGAGCCGCTTTACGAGCTGCATCTGTTGCATCCGACATGGAGCTTTGAGCCGCTGGATGTCACCTCTCTCAACAGCAAATACACATGGGACTATGTAATACATATGGAAACCGAAGACAGTCCCCAGCGGTCGCTGATCTCCTCAAACTCCGCCTATACAGCTTACCGCCATAAGACCAACACCCAGCTTTACGACTCGGGCTGGTATCAGGCGTCCACCGCGGCGGTTGAATACTTTATGGACCCCCGCAACTTTCTCAACGAAAAAGATATTTTCCAATTTGAAGACCTGCGCTACCGTGACACTATAACAAAACAACAGGTGGAAACCGCGCTGGAAGGCACGTTTATGGCAAATGCCAAGCTTGAAAACGGCTTGACCTACACCGAATATTTCATCGAGGTCGGCAAACGCCTGGGAATAAACCCGCTTCACCTGGCTTCCCGCGCGCGTCAGGAACAAGGTCTCCGCGGTGGCGGCTCCAATATCAGCGGCGTCGGCGGCGATAAGCTGTGGTATTACTACTCAAATAACATTCAGACAGAGGACGGCGCTATCGTCTACGCGCCCACAAGCGGTCACACCGAGGACTCCCTGAGGCAATATAACGGTCTTTACAATTTCTATAACATCAACGCCTCGGGTACAGGCCGCTTTGCCATACTGCTTGGCGCTATGAAGGAGGCAAAAACGGGCACTGCCGATATGGCTGCCGAGTGGGGCGGCTCGCCCTCCTGGGACACCCGCTGGAAATCCATTTACGGCGGCGCTTACAAGCTGTCAAAATCCTATATCAGCAACTACCAGAACACGCTGTATCTGCAAAAGTGGAACGTGGATGCACGCTCAAAAAGCGCGTCGGGCGGGTCTCGCAATTTCTGGGGGCAGTATATGCAAAACGCGGGCGCGGCGCTGACCGAGGCGCGTAACAGTTATAACGCAATGGCGCAAAACGACTGTCTTGACTGCGCGTATACGTTTCTGATCCCCGTCTATGCCGGCATGCCCACCTCCTGCCCCGATCCCGCAGACGGAAAATGCGAGTTTTACGCCGTGTCAAGCACCAAATACAGCTATGTAAACGATATATCCATGGCAACCTGCTCAACATCCGTCCGAAACGACTATTATAAATTCGACGGAGTGGGATACACCGCAGGTATGCCGCTTAACATCACGGGAAATTCAATGCACACCTCGGGCGTTGAGGCGTTTGAATACAGCTTCGACGGCAAAGCGTGGCAGACTATGGACACGCACCCGATGGAGGAGGGTATAACACCCACAGGCGATCTTGCCAATTTCAATGTATACACCGACCACACTATTCCCTTTTACTTTACGTCTGCAATTCCCGCGTCGGCTATGACGGTAGGCACACACACAGCGGTAGTCCGCGGACGCGTGCGTTTTGACGCCGAGGACACAGCACTCAACAATTGCCGTTACTATCTTGTGGCGCTCATAACCATAACCGCCAAGGAAAGAAACTGTTACATAACCGTCAACGATATAGCCCAAAGCAAGCAGGACAGCACAAAGCTCGGTCAGGTATATACGCTCCCACAGGCATCAAAGTCGCCTGACAAAGACACGCATTTTGCGGGCTGGCGCGTTGATGGCAATTCAACCGCACAATTTTTGCCCGCGGGCGCGGGCATCACGGTCACCGAGGACCTGACGCTGACGCCTATATACGTCTATCTCGCCATGCGCCACGGCGCGGCGGTTCAGATCGCCCCCACCTCCCGCCTGCGCTTCTGCGCCGCCATTGACTATGACGGCTACACCGCTCTGAACACCGCCGCAGGTGCGCTGAACGTGTCCTGCGGAATGATAATATGCCAAACGCCCCCGTCGGGACTTGCCACACTGCATCCCGACTCGCTGGCACTGAGCTCTATAGGCTATAAAAAGACTATCGCGACATCGTGGTGTCAAAACGCCACAGCGTCAGGCGAATACTACGGCTTTTTCGGCGACACCGACGGCATCACCGCCGAGGGTTACTCCACCGTCTACTCTGCCACCGCTTATATCCGCGTAACCTATTCAAACTCCGTTTCGTCCTATATCTGCGCCGACTATGACGCCGAAACCTCCGCGCGCTCGGTCAAGAGCGTTGCCGCCGCCGCGCTGGCGTCACCCTACAGCACGTATACGGATGTGGAAAAAATAGTGCTGGCTGAGTTGGCGAAGTAATATATTTTTTTTGGCAGGCAACTGTCCGTATAAGCATAAAATTCTATTATTTTCACGTCTATAAATAAAATAACACCTTAAAACCGTAGGGGTCGATGCCCACATCGACCCGAAAACGTAAAGTTCAATTAAACTCTATGTCTTCGGGCCGATGTGGGCATCCACCCCTACAAATTTATTTTATCTTATCCGGCGCGTCGAGCCGTGATTTCAGGCTATCCACTTGCGCATCGGTCACCTCAAAGCGCTCGTCATACCGCGCCCCTATATAAAGCTCAAACAGCTCGTCCTGCTCGACACTGTTTGAAATGCTTTGCTTCAGCTCACACGGCGTGTCCGAGGCTCGCGCACGCGCGCCCTCGGATATTCTTTTTACTATCATATAGCGGTAAAGAAATCCAAGACGCTGACGCGGCGTGTCAAGCTGCTTCCATTTGACCGTTCTGCGCGCCGCCTTTTTGCCGCGCCGCTCGGCGCTGCCGTAATATGTTATCTTGGCATTGCCGTACAGCGTGTTTTTTCGGTACTTACCCAGTCGGCGCATAATTGTGTCCGAGATCTTGAGAAAGAATTTCGACAGCGCTTCAAACGCCTTTTGAAGTCCCCGTACCAGCGCCTTTTTCCACTTTATGCGCCACAGCAGACGAACCAAAAGCACAAGCGTAACCACATCAGCAACAGCCAGCACCGCGGCAATAATTTTTGCTGTTTTGCCGCCGTTTATAAGCAACGAAACGCAGCCGCCGAGTCCCGAAATCAGCAAAACGCACACTGCCTCACGCCAATATTCACGTATATACTTCATACCCGTCACCTCACTTCAGCGTAACAAGGCAGACGTTGACGCCGCCCGATTGCAGTCGGCGCACGGTATCGGCGGTCTTGTCGTCAACAAACGGCGTTATGAGATACAGATCCGTGCCAACATCCATATCCTCAATAATGCGCATAATAAGCGCGTCGAAGGAGCACTCGCGGCGAGCGAAATAGCTCACCTCCGACAGACATCTGAGCACTTTTGTTATGTGCATACTGCCCGACGAGCAAGCCGTCTTTATGTACTTTCGCGCGCCTGCCGAGCAATTGGCGGCAAAGCCCGCACGTCCGCCGTGACTCGTTGCCTGCGACAGCAAAAAGCACGCGTGCTCAAGTCCCCGCTCCATGCGCATCATCTGCTCTTTTGATTCTTCGTTGTCGGTATAGCTCGACATATCCAGCAGTATCATGCAGTTGTAGTGACGGGAACTGTCATAATTATTGGTCATAAGTCGGCGCACGCCGCCCGAAAACGAGCGCACGGACGCCTTGAAATTTATGGAACGCATAGCATCGCCCGACTGATACGGTCGAATGCCCGACATAAAAAACGGATCCTCAATATATTTTCGCGCGGCTATGCTGTTTCCTGCGCGATACAGATCGGGCTCGCTGTCCTCCGCCGCGGCTATGCACTTGGGGTAAACGTAAACGTCAAAGGGAACCGAAAACAAAAACTCGTTGCCACGGTAGCGTATAGACGACGTCTCCAGGCTGTAATGACCCCGTATGTCGGCGCGGACGGTGTGGGTTTTGGTCACAGCGGCACGGGGCGGAATGTTGAACAGACTGCTTATTTTTGTGTATTCGCGGCACTCCACGTTGTCAACCGTAAAGCCTGCTGGCATAAAAAAGTCCATGCGCACAAAAAACAGCGGAAACATAGTGGGATTGTATATCTGCTCGGTAAATTCAAAGCTGTCGCCCGCAAAAACGCCGTCGTCAGAAAAGCTTCGGTCATACTCAAGCATTCCCAGCGCCCTCAGCTTTTTTCGGCGGTATACGCACACAGCTAAAAACAGCAAAAGCGCCAGAATCGCCGCCGCCCAAAGCCAGGGAGACAGCAATATTTTCGTCAAAAAATTTATGACGGCAGAAATAACGTTACCTATCATTATCTGCGGGAGAAGTCTATCTGCTCACTGGGCACGGGTATCTCGTCCAGCAATCTGTCAATAAGCTTTATGCCCAGCTGTTCTCGGTCGGCAAAGCTGTTGGCAAAAATTATTCTATGGGCAAGCACGGGACGGGCGGCGCGCTTGATATCGTCGGGAAGCACGTAGTCGCGCCCCGAAATCGCCGCATAACCCATAGCCACGCGGACAAGCGCGATCATAGCGCGAGGACTCGCGCCCAAAAGCACGTCCTTTTGCTCACGTGTTGCCTCGCAGACAGCGGCGGCGTAGCTTAAAATATCGCGGTGTACGTACACGCTTGCAAGCTGCTGTGCGGCTGTGCCGAGCGTTGCTCTGTCTATATCTGCGGCATCCGTTGTCTCCTCGCTCGGCGTCAGCTTGCGGCGCAGTATCTCCACGCTTTGCTCGTGAGTGGGATATCCCATGCCGGTCTTGACCAAAAATCGGTCCAGCTGTGCCTCGGGAAGCTCAAACGTACCCTTGATCTCAACGGGATTTTGCGTTGCTATGACCATAAACGGCGCGTCCAGCTTGTACGTCACGCCCTCCACCGACACCTGTCGCTCCTCCATACACTCAAGCAGACCCGACTGCGTCTTGGGCATGGCGCGGTTTATTTCGTCGGCAAGCAATATGTTTGTGAAAACGGGACCCTTGATAAAGCGGAATTCCGACAGCTTCATATCAAAATAGTTGATACCCACAATGTCGGAGGGCAGCATATCGGGCACGCACTGCACGCGGCGAAAGTCCAGCGACAGCGCCTCGGCAAACGTCTTTGCAAGCATTGTCTTGCCCGTGCCGGGCACATCGTCGATCAGCATATGACCGCCGCAAAGCAGAGTTATTACAGCAAGGTCGATAACGTCACGTTTGCCAACGATCACGCGCTCCACGCGCTCCGTGACGGCAGTATGTACCTTTAAGATCTCATCAAACATATATAAGCCTCCCAATATTTTCTGATATAATTGTAACATGAAATTTTATATTTGTAAATATCTTTTAGTTTCGTCAAGTAAATTTTACCACTTGGTGTCGCGACAATAGCAAGTATTTTTATATAAAAAGTGAGCCAAATGCAAGTATGCACTTGGCTCACCTTTTTTAGAGTCAAATTTTTGAGTTATAATAAATTGTTGCACTACTAAGCGAATCGTTGCTCAAACCAATGGTTATTCTTTGCCACTTTGCCTGCGTACCTGCATAGTAAACATATTTTAGATTTGTGCAGTTACTGAACGCATACTTATCAATTTTTGTTACACTATCCGGGATTTTTATAGTTGAAAGGCGCGTGCAATTGTAGAACGCATATGTACCAATACTCTCTAAATTGCTCGGAAGAGTTACATACATAAGATTGTTGCAATTATAGAATACAAAGCTACCTATGCTGTTCACGCTGTCGGGTATACTGATTTCGTAAAGATTCGGGCAACCGCGGAAAGCAGAACCGCCGACTTCTTTAACGCTACTCGGTATATTTATTTCAGAAACAGCCGTGCCGGAGAACGCATAAGCACCTATATTCGTGACTCCGTTTGGGATAGTGACTTTGCTAAGATCTGTGCAACCTTTAAATGCATTAGTGCCGATAAACTTAGTATCACTGTGGATATTGACCGAAGTAATGTTACTGCCTATAGGTGCATGCAAATAAAAATATTTATTTTGCTCATTTCCTAAATATTTTGCATTGTCATATTCATTACATTTAAGCGCAGTACACTCATCAAATACAGCATAGCCAATACTTGTCACGCTGCTCGGTATGGTTATATTATAAAGTCTTGCGCAACCATAAAACGCCTGAGCACCAATGCTGGTTACACTATCGGGTATTGTAACACGGGAAATATTCAAGCAATTATAAAATGCAAGATTTGCAATGCCGGTTACGCCATCCGGTATTACAAGCTCGGAAACAGATTTTCCATTCATGTACAAATATCCACCCTTGTACAGAGGATTGCTTCCCTCTGTTGCAAAGTTTATTTTACACCAAGCCCCTATATCGGAAATATACACATATTTTAAGGAGTTACAATTACGGAACACCCAGTTGTCAAAACTCGTCACATTGTTTCCAACAACAATAGATTTAAGCTTCGTGCATCCGTCGAATGCATAGTTGCCAATACTCTTTACACCGTTTCCAATGGTAACACTCGCGAGAAATGTACACTGACAAAACGCGAAATCGTCAATAAACGTAATACTATCCGGTATTATAACACTACTAACCGTTATACACTTGTAAAATGCATTGGACTCAATTCTTGTAACAGCCCTACCGTTAAATTCTGACGGAATAACCGTCTCGAAAGGCATATTTTTAATATCTTTCGCTCTTATACTGTATGTTCCATCTCCAAGCTCGGTATATATAAAATATTCGTCATGAATGTAAAATTTATAATTGTAAGTAACTGTCGCATATTTCAAAGCATCGTTATACTCTGCAATCCCTACCTTTTGCCATTGCTCTTTCGTTCCGATGTAATAAACATCACTAAGACTGATGCAGTCATAAAATGCATATTTGCTAACCATCGTAACGTTTATCGGAATAAGCACATTCTCAAGATTTTTGCAGCCTGAAAATACAAATGTATTGATATATGTCACGCCTTTACCTACTGTAGCGCTCTTAAGGCTTGTGCAGTTTCCAAACGCCGCTTTACCGATAATAGTTACATCATCATTAATGGTCAAATTCGTAATACTTGTACAGCCACTAAACGCATATGAACTTATATTCGTTACTCCGTCAGGTGTCGTAAGTTCTGTTACAAGTTTTTCATTCAAATACAGATCCGCACCGTTATGAAGCGGATTAGCGAACGGACCGACAAAGTTAATGTTACACCAAGCAGCAATATCTGAGATATATACACTATTCAAACTTGTGCAATCGGCAAACGCACTGGCGCCCATATTAGTCACGCTATCGGGAATAACTATACTGGTAAGGCGTGTAAAATTCTGGAATGCATTTGGCGCAATGCCGGTTACCGCTTTACCATTATACTCGGAAGGAATAACCACCTCTGTAGGAATAGTGTTCTTATCTATAGCTTTAATACTGTACGTACCGTCGGAAAGCTCGGCAAACGTAAAATATTCATAGGGTGTATGATATTTATATCCACATACCGAACAAATATTATTAACATATGTATGCGCCAATGTCGATACCACTTGTTGCTCGACCAAAACTTCACCGCACACCGAGCAATGCTTACCCTCCGTCATACCCGTTTGGGTACAGGTAGGTGCTACTCCCTTATCAACAATCTCGGTGTGACCAAGCGCCTTGACAACTGTCTGCTCTGTAAGTACGTCGTTACATACCGAGCAATGCCTGCCCTCACTCAGACCCGTTTGGGTGCAGGTAGGTGTTACGGCTTTGTCAACAACCTCGGCGTGACCAAGCGCATTGACAACTGTTTGTTCAACAAGTACATCATTACATACTGAACAATGCTTACCCTCTGTCAGACCAGTTCCGGTGCAAGTGGGTGCTACCGCCTTGTCAATGACTTCGGTATGTCCGAGTGCATCAATTACATTCTGCTTAACCAAAACCTCACCGCATATATCGCAATGCTTGCCTTCTGTCAAGCCCGGTTTGACACAGGTGGGTGCGACGGCAGCATCTATAATCTCGTTGTGAGTACATTTGATGCTGTAATGAACCGTTGCCTTTCTGAGCGGCTCATTACCCTCTTTTATACTGATCTTCTTCCACTGCTCCGCTGAACCGATGTAGTTTACATCTTTGAGGCTACCACATTCGCCGAACGCATAGGCAGAAATACTTGTAACGCTTGCGGGTATGGTTATCTTTTTAAGGCTTTGACAAAAATCAAACGTTTCACGCTCAATGGTAGTTACTCCCTCCGGGATAGTAAAGCTCAAAAGACTTTGACAACCGCAAAATGCGTATTGACCGATACTCGTTACACTATTGGGAATACTGATGCTCTTAAGACCGGAACATTGGTAGAACGCGTGGTCGCCAATGCTCTGGACGCCTTCCGGAATAATTATACTCGTAAGGCCTTTGCAATCGGAAAACGCATAACCGTAAATGCTCGTAACGCTGTGAGGAATGGTTATACTCGTAAGGCCGGTACAACCGGAGAAACAACTCGTACCAATGCTCTTGACACCGTCGGAAATGGTAACACTCGTAAGGCCTGTGCATTTCGAGAACGCGCTGTAACCGGTACTTGTTACTCCTGCGGGAATAGTAATGCTTGTAAGATCGGTGCATTTGTAGAACGCCCAACCGCCAATGCTCTTCAAGCTGTCGGGAAGATTTATACCGGTCAGGCTCGTGCAATCACGAAAAGCTTGAGTGCCAATATCGGTACATATACTGCCATCTTCAAATTCAACGCTTACAACTTTGGCTGATGCGGTTGCGGAATAAAACAACTCCACCGGTATCTTTTTCACTTTGGCTCCGATAATCACTTTTATACCGTCACCATTCGCGCCGGCATTGATAAACACATCGCCCGATGACGAGGGAAGAGTGCACTCTGGGGCGTTATAATATATTTCCTCAAGGTGTTTACAATCCGCAAAGGCTCCTCTTGAGAGTCCATTTAAGCCGGCCCCAATAGTCAAACGCTTAACGTATGTACACTGATAAAATGCATAGACACCGATGATCTTAACGCTGTCGGGAATGGTTATTTCCGTAAGACTTTTACACGTAACAAATGCATATGAACCGATTACGGCTACACTGTTTGGAATCTCAATTTTACTAAGCAAGGTGCACTGATAAAACGCATAGTCGCCGACGCTCGTCACACTATCGGGTATAGTTACACCTCTCAGGCTTTGGCAATTAGCAAAAGCGTTATTCTCAATTTTGCTGACCGCTTTGCCGTTATACTCGCTTGGGATAACGACCTTGGACGGCATAATTTTTATTTCCTTTGCCTTAATGCTGTACGTACCGTTTGCCAGCTCGGTGAATGTGAAATATTCATGCGATGTTTCACCACAGAGCGAACAATTTCCGTTTACATAATTATGCTGTACGGGAATAATTTCTTGCTCGGTCAAAATTTCACCGCATCGCTCACAATGCTTACCCTCGGTAAGACCCGTTTGGGTGCAGGTAGGCGCTACAGCCTTATCAATAACCTCGGTATGACCGAGCACCTTGATCACCTGCTGTGCTATGAGGGTCTCACCGCATCGCTCACAATGCTTACCCGCTGTCAGACCGGTTTCTGTACAAGTAGGTGCAACCGCTTTGTCTACTACCTCATCATGACCCAGCGCACCGATAAATTTTTGTGTCACGAGAACTTCTCCGCACCTACCACAGTGCTTGCCCTCGCCAAGACCTGTTGTGGTACAAGTAGGTGTTATTGCCGCATCGACGATCTCATCATGACCCAGCGCGTCAATATTGTCCTGTGCCACTAATATCTCGCCACACTTGTCGCAGTGCTTGCCTTCGGTAAGCCCAGTTTCGGTGCAAGTGGGCGCGACTGCCTTGTCGACAACCTCAACGTGCTCGCACTTTGCCAGCGGATAATCATCCGGGAAAAACGTATGCATAAGAACGAATATCGCATCGTTTGCATTTACTTTGCCGTCCCCGTCAAAGTCGGCATTGCCCGTAACAGGATAATCGTCCTCAAAGAATGTGTGCATCAAAAGGTAAATGGCATCATTTGCATCCACTCTGCCGTTATCATCCATGTCTCCCGATGTCACGGCACTTGCCGATATTGTCATCAGTACCACTGACGCTATAATGCAAATGATCATAACCGATCGCTTGAACAAGCCCTTCATTTTCTACCTCCGATATATAAATGTCTAAATTTACGTTTAAATTATATTATATCATATAATGTAAATTTTGGCAAGATAAAATTTAAAGCATCCCGCCGATGCGGGATGCTTCAGATAACAAATATACAATTATCTGTCAAACTTGCCTTTCAGCAATCTTGAGCTGTTAAGCAGCACCACGAACGCGCCGCAGTTATGCAGTATGGATCCTGCCAGCGCGCTTATAACGCCAAACGCCGACAGCGCGATCATCAGCACGCTGATGCCGATGGAAAGCCCGAGGTTCTGATAAACTATGCGGCGTGTCTGTCTTGCCAGACGTATCGCAAACGGAATATTTTGCAGATTGTTGTTCATCAGCGCAATATCCGCCGACTGAATAGCAAGATCAGAGCCCATAGCGCCCATGGCGATGCCCACATCCGCTTCACGAAGCGCAAGCGCGTCGTTGATGCCGTCGCCTACGGCGAGAACGTGATTGTCCTCGCGCAGCTCGTGCAGTCTGTCCAGCTTTTGTTGGGGCAAAAGCTCGGCGTGTACCGTATCAATACCAACCTGCTCGCATATCGCCTGTGCGGGTGCCTTGCGGTCGCCCGTCAGCATGACCGTCTGCTCAACGCCGATGTCACGCAACGAAGCTATGCTTTCCGCCGCGCCCTCGCGCACACGGTCACCAAAGCCAAGGCAGCCAAGCAAGGTGTTATCCAGCGCCACGTAGCTGACACTTCCCATAATATCAGCGCCCATATCCTCGGGCACGTTTATGCCAAGCTCCTGCATCCAGGTGAGGTTGCCGAAGCGAAGCACATGCTTGCCGTCCTCGGACGTACCCTCCATACCCTTACCCGGGATTTCCTTAACGGTATATCCGCGCTCGTAGTCAAGCTCGCCCACCGCACTCATAACAGCTCTCGACACGGGGTGCGTGGATGCCGATGCCACGGACGCCGCCGCGCTCAGCAGCTTTTGCTCACAGCAATCGCCCGCGCCGCAGACAGCATTGAGAAACAGTGCGCCCTCGGTAACGGTACCCGTTTTGTCGAACACCACCGCGTCGATCTCGGTAAGCTCCTCTATAAACTTGGAATTTTTAATAAGTATTCCCCGCTTTGTAGCCACCGACAGCGCCGCTATCATAGGCGCCGAGCTGACAAGCATCTGTCCGCAGGGACAGGACACGACCAGTATCGCGATAGCGCGGGAAATATCCGCCTCTATCAGTGCCACCGCCGCCGCAACTGCCAGCACGAATGGGATATAGTACATCATAAAGCGGTCTATGATGCGCGACTCGGGAATGGCAATGCTCTCGGATTTTTCAAGCAGCTTGAGTATCTTTGAGAATGAGGTGTCCACGTATTCCTTCTGCACCTCGACCACGATCCTACCGTCAATATTGACGGTACCCGCATACACGGGATCACCCTGCCCTGCCGCGGCAGGCTGGGGCTCACCCGTCAGCGACTTCTGGTCAATATTGGTGTTGCCGCTGACGACCACACCGTCGATCGGAATGCCCGCACCGGGAAGAACCACAATTTTTTGTCCTATTTTAAGCGTTTTCGCGTCTACAGTGACCTCGTTATCGCCGTCAAGCAATATGGCGGTGGACTGCTGCATACGCTTAAGTCCCTCGATAACGTCGCGACCGCCCATGATACTGCGCTCCTCAAGGAAATGAACCACGTTGAGTATCAGCGGAATAAGCACAGACAGTATAAGCTGCTGCGAAAAATAGCACGCAATAATAGCTATGGCGACCAATATCTCCATGGCATTGGTCAGATTTTTTGTTATAATACCCTTTATCGCCGCGATGAATACGGGCACGCCCTCGACAAGAAAGCCTACCGTATAAAGAAGCGCGGGGATAGTTGTATTGGTGGGGAAAATTTTGCTGTATATAAACCCGACGATAAGGCAGGCAATGGCTATGGCGCCGCAGATTATCTCACGTGCAAGCCTTTTTTTGCCCTCGCCCGTCAGGTTATCCCTTGACAGCGCCTCAAGGCTGTTGGCAGCCATGTTATTTATATTTTCCATTATCTATCTCCATTTTGACCGTACAAATAGCTATCAGTTGCCGCCAACCACGATGCTGGTATCACCGTCACCGACCAGTCGAATAGTCAGCTTCGAGAGCGCCTCGGACATCTTGGCGTTGTAAAGACGGGTGCGCACCACCTGGGGACTGCGGGAATATTCCTCGATAACGCCCCAGAATTCTGCAAGATCGTTGTTAGCCGCCGCAACTGCCGACGAATAATCGGCGTTTGCCTGTGCGATCAGCGTATTTGCCTCGGACTGTGCCTTGGGTATCTGATTTTCACGGTACTGATTTGCCTGTTCTATCAGCGTAGCCGCCTGAACCGACGCCGAGTTTACCGCGTCATACGTTTCTCTTACCTCGGAGGGCATGGACACGTTGGTGAGCTCGATAGTACCAATAGTAATGCCCGTTCCCGCCTCGCTGAGCTTGGACTGCGCATGCTGCATGACCGCCGTTGCGAAGGCGTCCTTACCCTCAGTCAGCAGATCGTCAACCGCCACGCATGCCGCCTGATCTAACATTGCGTTGCTGACAAACGCATTTATCAGCTTTTGCACATCTCCCACGTTAAGGGCATACGCCACGGGATCGGATATAACGTACTTGACCGACGCGCTGATGACCGCGATATTCTGGTCGCCCGTAATAACGTAGCCGTTATTGCGCAGGGTGGTCATATTGCCCTGAGTATAGTGCGTGGTAACCTTTTGCTCTATAATATTGCCCGTAGGCACGGTAATGACCTCGTCGATTATATAGGGAAAAGCGAAAAGCAATCCCGGCTCGTGCACCTGTTCCTCATAGGTGTTGCCGACCAGCTTGCCGAAGCGCAATATAAGCGCGACCTCACCGCTTTTGACAACGCGTATGCCCGACAGAGCTATGCACACCACCACAACGGCAACCAAGATCAGAAAGTATTTGGTGACGCTGCCCAGTATATCGGCAAGAACTGTCTTTTTCTTTTCTCTCATGACGCGCTACCTCCGCCTGCGGCGGCGATGAGTTCGGACACAGCATCAACAAGTGCCTGTCTGTCAGCCTCGGGGAGCTGTGTAAGTATGTAGGAAAAATCCTTGACGACGGTTTCATCGCTCTCGTCGGTCAGCATCTTGCCGTAATCG
Source organism: Eubacteriales bacterium (assembly GCA_045586785.1). Lineage (GTDB taxonomy): Bacteria > Bacillota > Clostridia > Oscillospirales > CAG-272 > UMGS1002. Next base: position 31,716 of record JAZNBA010000089.1, read on the forward strand.
GCAAGTATGTTGAATGGATAGGTGTCAGCCTTGACGACCAGCACCTCATCCGATCCCACAGATGCCACGAATGTGTCAAGTTGCATTAAGAACTGATAAAGCTCTATGTTTGCCTCTTGTGCCTCCGCATATATTTTGGAAACGTCGTTTTCGGTCTGTTTTTTGATCTCGGCGGCAGCGGTAACGCCGTCAGCCACGATCTTGGACGCCTCGGCGTCCGCGTCCGAGGTTATCTTGTTGGCATCGCGCTGAGCGTTTGCAATTATGGTGTCGATGTCCTTCTGACGGTCGGCACGCATCTGATCAAACACGCTCTGCAGGTTTGTATCGGGCAGTGACAGTCTGAGTATGCTTACGTCATCAACGTCAATTCCGTAATTCTTTGCGCAGTTTTCGCGGACACGATTGCATATTTCAACCTGTATCTGCTCGGTCTTGATCTGCTCCTTCTCCAGCGATACCAGCTCGGACAGATTATAAGCACCCATAACGCTGTTTGTAGCGCTGAATACCTGATCATTTATATAAGCGTCTGCTTTGCCCTGAGAGCCCACGCTGTTATGATACTTTATGGGATCGTTAATCTCCCACACAACGTAGGACTGAATTATAACATTGCGCTTATCCTTGGTGGTAGTCTCAAGGTAGTTGGACTCAAGGTACTGCAATCTGTTGTCATATGTAACGACAGTCTCAAAGGGCCAGGGCAGCTTAAAGTAAAGCCCCGCCTCGCTTATCTCCTCGCGGACTGCGCCAAAGCGAAGTATAACAGCGCAGTTTCCCTCTCGCACTTCACACGTGAAGCCGAAATATACCAAAAGCACCACAAGAGCCGCCGCGATCACGAATTTCAGCACCGTGAATGCCGCCGACTTTTTCTCTTTCGGTTGCTTTATTTTTTTATCTTTTGCAACGGTTTCGTTGTTCATTATATTCTCCATTCCACCGCACCGTGGCGGCACGCTATCTCGTTTTGTGGTGTTAACATTATGACTGCGGTATCACCGAAAGATTACCGAGGTAAATGCTCGGATCGACACCCTCGCCAACAATAATAAGCTTGGCTCCGCCGTAAGCGCGGCTTACAGCGCGCAGATACTTGTAATATCTGTATGCGTCGCTGTATTGCTTATCAGCCGACACCCCTGCCATAAACTCGGCAACATCTGCCTGCGCAGCGGCTATTTTGGTATAGCTGTCAGCTTTTGCGGCATTGACGGATGTATCATATTGCTTCTCGGCGCCTGCAATAGCGGTTGCCGCCGCCGCTTCGGCGTCAAGAATAAGCTTTTCGGCATCTATTTCGGCACCTATCATATTCTGATAGACCTCCGCAATATCAACCGGAGGATGTATACTTTCCAGCACAACGCCAACAAGCTCAATGCCTGTGTCATACTCCTCAAGACGCACCTTCATGTCCTCAAGAAAGCTCTTTGAGAACTCGCTTCTGTTGACCGACAAAAGATCGTCAAGATCCGTTCCGATAGTGCGCTCGGTCACAAGCTCATAAGCCTTTGCCTCCAGCACCTTTTCGGGGGACGAACAGTTTCCAAGATACGCCACCAGGTCATCTATGCGGTATTCAAGCCGCAGATTGATGGACACAAGCTCGTTGCCGCCGCCAAGCAGCAATCTGTATTCCTGAGATCCGTGGGTACTGACCCATGTATTGTCACCGCTTTCGTTAGAGCGATATCCTATTGTCATTGTGTTGACGGTATCCGTATTTTTCACGACCACACGGTCGATAGGCCACGGAAGCGTCATATGCAGACCCGGCTCCAGCGTTTTCTCACACAGCTTGCCGAGACGGTAGACCGCGCCGGTCTGATACGCCTCTATCTGCACCACGCCGGTACACAGCCAGAACAGCAGTAAGGATATGACCACCGTATACGGAATTATTTGCTTTATCATGCGCATGCTCCACAGCGAACGCATGGTAATTCCCGTGTTTTTCTCCAGATAGCTCAGCACGCCCAGCTCACGGCTCTTGCCGATGGAGAACGGCATGGGAATGCTTATGTCGGGTTCGTCCATAAACTCGCGGCGAAGCACTACCACGCAAAGCGACAGCACTATAAACACCGTGATATAGACAAATATTACCGCCAAGCCGATATTGACGTATTTAAGCAGGTCGTAAAAGCCCAGCAGCTTGACCACCTGCGCCGCCGCAATGAGGATCAGCACGATTCTGGACGTTCCAAAGGCGGTACGAATGTTTTTAAGATGTGCCGCGCCGTTTTTATCATTGCCCGTTTTGACATGCGCGCACCATTTTTCAAATATAATGTGTGTTACAAAAATGACCGCTAAAATTACCGGGAAAAGATAATTTATATTATAGAGAGTGGTTGAGCGGCGCATCATTATCCAGAAAAATACGTGAATGCCGATGGCAGTTACAGCTATAAGTGCCACCGACGCCGCAAGTCTGCATCTGAAATATGCGTCAACAAGCCACGTTACCACACTTTTCACGGCGCGCGCGCACGCCGGAATCGCCTTACGCCACCATGGCTTTTTGACAGCCTCGTCTGCCGTTACCGCCCCAGATTCCGTGCGCGTCTCTTGCTTTTCGGGTGGGACCGCGCCGCAGCAAAACAGTGCCGTAATGCCGTATATCAGCGTAGGCAAAAGAATTGCCAGTCCGCCAAGAAGCAATGGCAGGTATTTGGTTATGTAATACAGTACTATCAGCGCGACCGCCGTTATCGCCAGCCATACCAGCGAAACAAGTGCCGGCAGCCTCCACGCCGATGCTTTTCGTTTGTTCATATATTACCTCTGATCAGTTTGCGTATATCTTGGTTACATCCTTTAAGATGTAGTTGGTGCTTGAAAGATATATTTCGGAGAATTGCTGCTCCGTGCCACCGTAGAATACCAGTGTGAGTGCCAGACAGTCGGCAAATGCCGAGTCGCCTATGCTCTGCACCGTAGACGGCATATGCATGACCTTCATACGCATACAGTTACGGAAAGCCGCCTCTCCGATAAAATTCACGTTTGCGCCCAGCTTTATCTCGGCAATGTTACTGCAATAGTTGAACGCATACGAACCGATCTTCACCACGCTGTCGGGAAGATTCACATTTGAGAGCAATGTGCAACTGTCAAATGCCCCGTCGTCAATGAGAACCGTATTGGGACCAAAAACCACGTGCCGCAGCTCCTCACAGTACGCAAACGCGTATTTACCGACCGTAAGCAGCGCCTCGCCCATTTCAACGCCGACAAGATTATAATTCATGTTGAAGGCGTATGACAAATGCTTGATATTTTCGGGAATAGTCAGATACGTAGCATCGCCCTGATATTTAAGCAGTACACCGTCACCAACGATAACATATTCATCTGTCAGCGACTCAAGCCAAGGTGTTCCCTCAAACGCCGCAACGCCCACGGACCAAACCTTTTTTCCGATGGTAACGCTTGACAGAGACGTACAATCATAAAAAGCGTAGTCGCCTATGATCTCAAGGCTTGAGCCGAGCTTGACCGAGGTAATGGTGGTGTTTTCGATAAAGCAGTCCATTCCGATCTCGACCACACGGCCTCCGTCAATACTGTCGGGCACGGTCAGCACGGATTCGGTGCCGGTGTAGGCTGTTATTATTACCGTGCCGTCATCATATACCATATATTCGTAGCTTCCGAATTTTTTGACCTCGTCAGAGGATAGCGTGCGCGTGGGAAGTTCAAATTTGTTTTTGTTGCTTCCGCACGACGCAAGCAGAGGCAGTATTACTATGCACGCAAGCATCAATGCAATGATCTTTTTCATTTTACTGCCTCCTTAAGGTTTCTGAGAATAGTTGATGGTGGAAATAAGCAGATATTCGTTGCCCTTATCCACTTTTATTTTGGACCATGCAGAGGACGTACCTGCATAGTTGACGTTGCCAAGTCCCGAGCAATTCACAAATGCGTTGGACGCCACAGACTCCAGCGACGCGGGAAGATATATAGTCGTCAGTGCCGTGCAGGTGGAAAACGCATTAGCACCGATGCTCTTGACATTGCCTGTAACGGTAACGCGGCTGAGCTGAGGGCAGCTGCTGAACGCAAAATCGCCTATCTCCTCAACCTTTGCGCCTATCTCGACACTGCGGATATTTTCGTTAGCGCAAAATGCGTCCGCAATGCGCTTGACATTTGACGGAATTACCACGTTTGCCGCGGTGCCCTTATAGCTAAGAAGAATACCGTCGCCTACTATGACGAATTCATCCTTCTGCGCATCTATCCATGCAGTCTGCTCAAAAGCACTGCTGGCTATGTACGAAACATTTTTCCCGATAGATACATTGCTGAGCTTTGCGCAGCCTCGGAACGCGTTCTCACCCACGCTCGTAACGCTGTCACCGATATTGACTACCGCCAGCGACGCGCACTTCTCAAACCCGTTGTCGGGCACATATGTAAGTCCGCCCAGCTCAACTATCGCCAGAGAATCACAATACGAAAACGCGCCGTCGCCAAGCTCTGTAATATTTTCGGGAAGCTTTACCGAGCTCAGCGCCACACAACCGAAAAATGCCTGTTCGCCAATGCTCTTTACCGACTTGCCCAGTTCAATAAAGCAAAGTGAGCTGCACTGGAAGAAGCTTGATGGCCCTATATTCTGCAAGCTTTCGGCACCGTTTACCTCGCAAAGCATATTACAGCAGTAAAACGCATCAGTGGCCAGTGTATGAACCTTGCCGCCAAGGTCAACACGCACAAGCGACTTACAGCCCGCAAACGCTTCTCTTCCGATCGTTTTGACATTGCCCGACATTTTTACATATAAAAGCTGCTCATGATCGCGGAACGCCTTTTCGCCGATGGCTGTGACGGTATAACCGTCCACCTTTTCCGGAATCGTAAGCTGCTGTACCGATGTGTCACTGACACCGCGGATGGCAGCAGTATTATTTTCATAAACATCGTAATAAAAACCATCCGAAGACAAACGCCCTTCGGCAATAACAGCATATACAGTGTTGTCCTGCAGCGCGCCGCAAGCACCAAGCGCAAGCACACAGCCCGCCAATGCGGCACACAAAATAATTGACAGTATAATTTTTTTCATATTCACTCCGTAATACGCGAAATATAGTCAGTTTAATGATATCACAACCGATAAAATTTGTCAAGATATTTACCACACCCATAATATAATAAGTAAGCACTTTTCAGAAAGCCGACACACTATGTACACAAATATTTTTTATTTTTTCCGTTTTGTGTTTACAAGCCGCGCAAATTATGATATACTACGCTTGACAAAAAGTAACTCTTATTCGGAGGATTTTTACAATGAGAAAAATAAAATTCGGTATATTCGGTCTGGGGCGCGGAAGCGCGTTTTACAACAGTATTCGAGTAAATGACGGTGAGATAGTCGCCATTTGCGATATGAACGAAGCCAAGCTTGAGGCTGCAAAGGCAGCTATCGGCGACGGCGTTACCGCATACACCGATTTCGATGAGTTTTTAAATCATGAGGGACTTGAAGCCGTATTTCTCTGCAACTTTTTCCACGAGCATGCTCCCTATGCAATAAAGGCGCTGGAGCGCAACATTCACGTGCTCAGCGAGTGTACCTCCAACGGCACCATGGCAGAGGGCGTTGCCCTTGTCCGCGCCGCTGAAAAGAGTAAAGCGTTTTATATGCTTTCCGAAAACTATCCCTTCATGAGATTTAATCAGGAAATGTACCGAGTTTACAGAGAGGGAACGCTGGGCAAGGCGCTGTTTGCAGAGGGCGAATATAACCACCCACTTGACATTGCGGACGTAGAACACATCAAAAAGTACCGTCCCTTCCCCACTCACTGGCGAAATTATACCCCCAGAACATACTATATCACCCACTCGCTGGCTCCTCTTATGTACATCACGGGTGCAACACCCATACGCGTCACCGCAATGCCCGTCTACGCGCCAGATGCCACCCCCGACGGCCTTATGGGCATCAACATGGTGGACCGCTCCGCCATCATCACCTGTCTCAACGACGACGATTCGGTATTCCGCGTCACAGGCTGTGCCGCATACGGAGCCCACGGCAACTCTTACCGCATCTGCTGTGTCAAGGGACAGATGGAAAATGTCCGCGGCACCAGTGTTGACGTAGTTCTGCGCTACAACAAATGGGACGTTCCCGAGGGATGTGAGGCAACCAAATTCTACACCCCCGAATGGCCCGAGGATGAGCGCGAGGCAATAAACGCGGCAGGCCACGGCGGCGGCGACTACTTTGTGATCAAAGAGTTCTTCAACTGCATCCGTGAGGGACGCCGTCCCACATTTGATCACTACTTTGCCACCACCTGCGCATCCGTGGCAATTCTCTCCCACCGCAGTCTGCTGGAGCGCGGAGTGCCCTACGACATTCCCGATTTCCACCGCGAGGAGGACCGTGCAAAGTACGAGAACGACTACCTCACCCCCTTCTACGGCTCGGACGGCAGCGAGCCTACATTGCCCTGCTGCTCACACCCCGATTACGTAGCTCCCAAAGAGGTTGAGGATTATTACAACAATATCATCAATTCGTAATATCAAAATAAAGACCGACGCATCGCGTCGGTCTTTATTCTTATCTTGTTTGTTTTTTCTTTATCATCACGGCCGCGGGCAACACCAGTGCCGCAATGGCAGTTACACCAACTATCGCGCCGCAACCGCCCTCACTCTTGGGTGCTTCGGTTGTGGGTGCCGCGGTAGTTTCGGCTGCCACGGTTGTTGTGGGCGCATCGGTAACCTCGGGAGCCTGAGTGTCGGGTGCTTCGGTGGTTTCTGCCGTAGCGGTCGTAGTATCCGCGGACGACTCACCGGGCTTATACTCGGGCACCTCGATCACCAGCTGGCTGGTGCTCATATAGAATTCACCGCGGACGGTGGAATAATTCTCGATAGTGACTGTCTTGCCGTCATTTGAGAAATACAGCATAGCCACCATGCCCGTGGCACCCTGAGAGGCGTCAACGCCCTGTGGGTCAATGAGCATCTGCGTGACCACGTTGCCGTGCACACCCTTATCCTGCGCCACGATAATATTATCGCAAGGGTCGTGTCCCGACATAACGAGGAATATGTTTTCATACTTGGAGATCAGCTTATCCCACATCTGGTCGCCATTATTGACGCTTCCGTCTGTTTTACCCGTTTTGTTTGGGGGAACAACGTCGCCAACGTCAAGAGTCGTACCGTCACGGAACAAATATGCGTGAGTCGTAATAATAACTCTGTGGTCGGGGTGCTGCTCGATAATGTCCGCCGCCCAGTTGAGCAGCTTATCGGACGCGCCGTAGTCCAGCGTAATGGTGAGATACTTGACCTCGCCCACGGTAAAGGTGCGCCACGAATTTTCTATCATACGCTGATTGAAAAAGCCTTCAAACTGACTTGTATACTCGTCAACGTTGAAATACTTATTATAATACGCCGAGCCGTCGTGGTTGCCGCGGACAAGCGAATACGGAACAACGCCGTTCAGCTTGAATATCTCGCCCTTGACCAGATCCCACTCGGCAACGGTATCCTTGTCGGTAATATCACCAAGGCCGAACACGTATTCTATCTTTTTGGACTCCTTGTTTTCAACTATCCAGTCGTAAATGCAATGGAACTGATCCGGATAGAGGTACGCAACTTTTTGTGTGTCACCTACAACGCAGAAGGAGTAGGCGTAATCGGTAATGGGTTCTTTATCCTTAAACCACGTGCGAATACACTTGGCGTCGTATCCGCCCTTGCCGCCATCCTTTATCTCTGCCCCCGACTTGACGTTTGAGACATCGTAATATGCCAAAAGTCCGTCGTCAGAGGTTTTAACGCTTTGCATATCCGCCTTGATCTCGTCAGCGCTTCGCGCATCCGAGAACACGGCAACCGAGCGCAACGCACCCTTGAAGAACTGAGCGTTGCCCGAACGGCAGTCGCCGCCAAAGCCGAACGCGTTGGCAATAGAGGCAGTCCCGAAGGCGGGAACACCGCTGACGGTGGCTTTCAGCTCACCGTCAAGATAGCACATCGCCTTTTTGGCGGCGGCATCGTGAACGATAGCCACATGTGCCCAGTCGCCTGTACGCACGTCAACTGTGGAGAATACAAAATTATACACGGTTCCACCTGCGTCAACGTAGTAAAGACGGGGATTGCCGTTGGAATATATCTCAAAGTTCAGACAGGGGGTTGCGGCACCGTAATTGCCCATAATGACGCCGCCTCGGTCAGTATAACTCTTTGGAACGTTTACCCACGCCTCAAGGGTTTCGGGTGCGATCTCAAAGGGCTTGGATACAAAATATGTAGCTTCTGTGCCAAACGTCATGCCGCCCGAGCTTTCGATAGCCGCGTGCGGATTGGAATAAACCAGATCGTTGGAGTTTTTGGAGGCATCCTTGAGGCGGGCATCGCCTGACGCTGTCAGGTCGTAGGACACAAGAAGCGCCGCGTCTGAGGTGTCAACCTTGGTCACGTCCGCCTTGATCTCGTCGGCAGTTCTCAGATCCGAATATACCGCTACCGACTTTATTTTGCCTAAAAAGTAACGGCTGTTTCCGCTTCGCAGGTCGCCGCCCACCATAAAGGGATCGGAGGACACAATACCGCTGTATCCCGCACAAGGAAGCGTTTGCTTCAGCTCGCCGTTGACGTAGCAATGCGCCTTTCCCGCGGCGGTATCTATGGCGATAGCAAGGTGCACGTAGTCGTTGCCTCTTATGTCAACGTCCTTAAACTCAAGATCTGTAATGGTGCTGCTGTTTTTCCAACCGTAAAAACGGGGAGCACCGTTATTTGTTATCTCAATGTTTGAGGACGGATTCTTTTTGGAATAATTGCCGAAGATAACGCCGGCACGTCCCGATATTGACTTGGGCACATTGATCACCGCCTCAAATGTCAGCGGCGCGGCGGATAATTTATTTTCGGTGGTATAGGTTTCGATGGCGGAAAAAGTGACTCCGTCACCTGCCGCCGTCACGCATACTGCCGCAGCAGACACAAGCATTATCACAGCACAAAAAACAGCTAAAAATCTTTTCATGTCAAGCCTCCGATCAATATTCTTACCACAATTATAAAATATAGGCTATCAATTGTCAAGCGTAACTTTCAAATTCAAGGTAACGCAAGCGTCACCAACGCTGTTATGTAACGGACTATGTAATAATTCACAAAAATCACATAAAAACTGTTTATATATACTTGAATTTCACAGAAAAATGTTTTATAATGTAATAAATTGCATAAGTTATTGCATATGCATATAATTAAACATTCAGAGAAAGGAAACAAGCTATGGCAACAGTATACTGCGCAAGATGCATATATTTGTATCAGAGAGGAGGCGTTTGGTACTGCGGATGCAGAACGAGCGATCTTTATGACAAAGCAGTGGATCCCAATTGGGGTAAATGCTGCAATTATTACAAGGAAGGTTAATTTCTGAAATTATTAAAGGGGGTAATCTTTATGAGCAATGAAAATAATTTTGGCAACGCCTCTATAGAGGATGACGGTTCTCTTTCCATCGACATGGGCTCAATGTCCCAAAAAGCACTTGATTCTTTCGACATCAATAAGCCTCTTTCCAGATTTGATTTTTGGATGGTCTGCGAAAATATAGCAAACACTCATCTTGAATATCACTCATACTCGGATAAAAAAGCAGAGCTTGAAGAACAGCTCTCAACCGTAATAGAAGACAACGAAGATGAAATAATAGACGAAATGTGCGAAAAAACAAAAAAGCAAGCAAAGCGCAAAAAGCTTTATTATACCGGTATTTTCGCAGCCGCAGGATTTGGGTTATATCTCGTTTGCATAATAATGTCTTTACTGTATTTGGGTGAAATGTTTAACTTACTTTGCCCCTTTATTGTATTTGAAGCCGCAAAAATAATCTATCTGCTCAAGTCTGACTCTCCCGAACCTCTCCCAAGATGGGCTATCAAGGTTGGCATTGCACTTTTAATATATACGGTCATATATGAACTACTACATATTGTGTTTCTCGCCTTAATGTCTGTCTTTGCCGCTATAGTCTACACAATATTCATGATAGCATCCCGCTTGATCGCAGATGCCATTCCCATAAAATTCAAGCAATACCGATACAGCGAGCTTGACGATTTTTACACGGAGCAGGAAGAAAATTCTCCCGAATATAAGCAGAAGCTGGAGGAAGCAATCAAAAAAGATGAAGAAGAAACAAAGCTCCTCCACGAAGAAACGCAGAAAGAACTGGAAGAACTTAAAAAAAGCATTTCAAAAGTAAAGCAAGCCTATAAATCACAGGAAAAGTTTACAAACTATATGCTTGATCTGGTCAGACAATCTATCATCTACGACACCGACGCAGAAAACCTCTACGAATTGGAAGCTGATATCATGCATGGCATCAACCGAAAATTACTTCCCGCAGGGGATGATACGCCATATATGCCCAAAGAAATGTACAAAGATGCTTTTGAGTCTTATGAAAGAGAGCGTATTGAAATCCGCGAACGAATGAATCGAATTGCGGAAAAATTCGAAAGCCTTTAATATTTATATAAAAAACGCACTTCGGTGCGTTTTTTATTCATATCATTGACATTTTTCTACCCTTGTGCTATAATGATCCTGCACTATATTCGGCACGACCGAAACAGTAGCAGGAGGAAAATTAAATATGAAAACAAAGCACACCCAAAACACCCGTCGTCTGGTGGGACTGTCTGTCCTTGCGGCTCTGGTAGTGGTTCTGCAGCTTATCGCGGCGATCACTCCCCCCATAGGACCCTTCCGTCTCACATTTTCACTTGTTCCCATAATAATCGGCGCTATTCTCTACGGCCCTGCCGCCGGTGCCATTCTCGGTGGAGCATTCGGACTTGTAGTAGTTCTCCAAGTCGTAACAAACATTGATCAGGGTGGTTTTATTATGTTCACGGAAAATCCTGTGGTCACTATACTCGTCTGCATGTTAAAAGGTATAGTAGCAGGCTGGGTGGCAGGTCTGGTAAGCAGTCTGTTCACCAAAAAGAACAAGCCCGTGCTGACCGTAACACTTTCCGCAATTCTCTGCCCCGTGTGCAATACGGGTATACTCAGCATTGCTGTACTTGCGTTTTTCTACGAGCTGGCAACAAGCTGGGCATTGTCCGAAAGCTTCTCTAACGCCTTCGCATACGTTTTGCTGGGCATGGTAGGTGTCAGCTTCTTACTTGAGCTCGCGATAAACCTTCTTCTTACCCCCGCCATCCTCACCATTATCAAGGCTGTAAAGCGCTACGTTAAAAAATAATGACTAAGACCGTTCTCACCATAGACTGCGGCAACACTCACACAACGCTTGGCTGCGTGGACATTGACAAAAACGTCACCGCTGTTTTCCGTATTCCCACCGACCGAGTTGACACCGAATTCGGCTACGCCGCAAAAATAAAGCAGATATTCGAGTTGCAAAATATAAATATCGATGACATCGAGGGCGCCGTAATTTCCTGCGTCGTCCCTCCTGTCACCGACGTGCTCTCTCGCGCCGTCAGGCTGATAACGAATCACGACGCACTTGTTGTGGGCGCGGGCGTCAAAACGGGACTGCATATTGCCATAAACGATCCCGGCACCGTGGCGTCCGATCTGGTCTCCGCCGCCGTGGCGGCAAAGGAGCTGTATCCCCTGCCCTGCATTATTATCGATATGGGCACAGCCACCACCGTCACCGCCGTTGACGAGCGCGCCCGCTTTATCGGCGGTGCCATCTTCCCCGGTGCGGGCATATCGCTCAACGCGTTGGCGCGCGATACAGCCCTGCTACCCCACATTGAAATACAGCCCCCTGCCAAGGTCATAGCGGTAAATACCGTTGACTGTATGCGCTCGGGCATAGTTTACGGCACCGCAGGCGCAGTGGACGGTCTTATCGACAAATTCACCGAGGAGCTGGGCGAGAAAGTATCTATTGTGGCGACAGGCGGCATCAGCTCGCTTATCTGCCCCCATTGCCGTCACAACATAACCATTGACGACACCCTGCTTCTCAAAGGACTTCGTTCCATTTGGGATAAAAACCAAAAGAAATAACAAAAAAGCATCTGAACCGGCGAGAATATCGTGTGAAGCCCTGTCGTTTACCGACTTATCACGCTGTTGCCAAAGTTCACACACGATCAAAAGTAAAAGATCGGCAGTTCTCTGCCGATCTTTTGTTTTTTATAAAAAATTTTTTCAAAATTGAAGAATTCCAACAAAAAAAGCACTTAATATAAGTGAACGGGCCAAATTCTTTACAAGGAGTGACCGACCCTATGCTTGCTTTTGTACTTTCAATAGCGGATACGGATGAGCGGCATCATCTGCTTCATATCTATCACAGCTACCACCGAGAGCTTTTGGCTGTTGCCGTGTCGGTGCTGGGTGCTGACAGACGGAGTGAAGCGGAGGACGCCGTGCAGAACGCGTATCTGAATCTTCATAAATACCGCCACCGACTTGATGCCTGTGCCGACGACGATCAGCTTCACGCCTACGCCGTCACCGTAGTCAAAAACGAGGCGCGGCGATTGCTGTCAAGCCGACACGTCAGCGAGGATATCGACGAATATTCAAATATTCTCATATCCGACGACGATTTTGTGCGCCGCATAGAGCAGACCGAGCAATACGAGCACTTGGTAAGCTGCATTATGCGCCTTGACGACAAATACCGCATACCGCTGTATCTGCGCTACGTTGAGGAGCTGCCCGTCAAAAGAATCGCGCATATGATAAACTGCCCTACAAAAACAGTCTACACAAATCTGTCACGTGGCAAAGCAATACTGATAAAAATGCTGGAGGATAAGGTGCAATGAAAAAAAGTGAAAATAAGCTCAAACGCGCCTTTACTGACGCGGCGTTGCGCGAGGCAAGACTGTCTGCCGAACAGTACCACCACATTGAGATGAGCGACGAGCATCTCGCCGCCATGCAACGCATACTTGACGGCAAGCACGTATCCGTGCCGCGCCACCGCATGAGCCGACGCGCCGTGATAATACTTGTCGCCGCGCTGGTGGCACTGCTCAGCAGCTGCGCCGCTGTGGTGTATCACTTCGCCGGCGCGGGACTTTCGGTCCGCGTTATGACGGACTACCACGAAATAATCGCTACCGCCCCCGAGGGCTCGCCCCAATTTATCGAAAAAGAACGACTCCCCTCGTTCATTCCCAAAGAATATAAGCTGACCACCGAAATAAACTCGGTTGCGCTGATAAGCCGTATATATCACAACACCGAGGGCGAATATCTTGAGTTCGTGCAAAGCACTATGAGCAGCATTTCCAAAACCGAGAACAACCAAGGCGTTTTTGACGTCATAACAATAGCGGGACGCGAGATTCTGCGCTACCGTTCCGAGAAAAACGGCTATATCTATCGCTTCGCCGACGAATATAACTTCTATATGCACTCCTCGATAGAGCTTAGCAACTCCACTCTCAAAGCAATTATCGCAAGTATCCCGTAAATTTTGGCACAATTTGAAGAAATTTCACTCAAAAATCACTTTGTATAAGTGAAAGGCTAAAAAATATTATTGCCGCGAACGCGGCGGAAAGGAATTTGCCATGAAAAAAATCATATCGTTAGCTCTGTGTCTGATCATGCTGGCGGCACTCTTCACCGCCTGCTCCGACCCCAATGCGCACCCGGATGATAATCCCGATATCCATTTGCCGGGCGATGACGTTATATCCTCTCCCGACACCACCACCGCCACACCCGAAACCACACCGCCGCCTGCCGAGAATGAGGAAACCCTCGATCCCCCTCCGGAGTATATTGAACCCGATTTTCCCGTAAGTATTAAAAGCTCGTCAACTCCCCATATAGCATATCAATATAGCGGAGGTCAACTGATATCGACAATAATAGGTCCCGCCATTATGACAACAAACAATACGGGCGTTTTCCTTTGCAAAATTCCGGATTGCAACCATAATTTCAACACCTGTCCCTCCCGAATTGCGTCATCAAGCTTTCTTGTAGAATATGACGGTGGACTTGTGGTATACGCAGTCATTCAAGACCGCGATGCCTCCAAGGATCAAGGCTCAACACAAATGAAATTGGTGCGCTATGATGCCGAGGCGGGCGAACGTATTGCGCTGTGCGATCTTCCCACTTCAAAGGTGCTGGATCTTATGGTATACGGCGACAATCTTTATTATGACTGTCAGATAACCAACAATTTTATGGATTATCCCGTTACATTTTACGTTAACAAAAAAACGGGCGGCGAGCCTGTCAGACTGTTCGGCGATAAGCCGTACCGACTCAAGGATATAGTTGACGACCATTATATTTACTATAAATATGACGGCGTCAATGCGCGCAGCGGATATTACTGCATCGCACCTATGAGTAATCCCTCTGCTGAGATCGAGCTTAACGATCAAAAGGCTTTGGTAATGTATTCCTATCAAAATATCATTTATAGCATAGGCTTGGATCTCACAGTATATCGGTACGACACAGCTGATCTTGCAAATCCCACCGCCGTGGGGAGCCTTAAGTATTTCATCACCGGCGAAACACAGTATTGCGTAGGTCAGGACGGCAGACTTTATTACTCCACTCAACGGTATGTAAGAGACAATCCCACCGAAACCGTACCCGCGCCCGTAATGTGCTTCAACCCTGTCAACGGAAGGCTTGCAGAAGTAAAATTCCCCGAAGACAGCATAACCGTCGCAGATTACGTATTGGCAGTAGACAATAACCGTATATACGTATGCGGCAATGATAAGACAGATGAATTTTGGGTTATAAGCATGGACCTTGCAACAAAAGAAATAGTTATGTATCAAAAAGGGCTGGGCATAAATCTTAATCGATAACAACAATAGACAAACAAAAAATCGGCAGTTTCGGCCTGAACTTTGTTCGCGAAATATTCCCCGCGGTTGTTTAAACCGCGGGGAATATTTCGGAACGGCGTAAATAAACTTTCATTTTACCGCTAATTGTGCACGCCCTTCGGCCTGCACTTCGTTTTGGAAATATTCCGTTTCCGCTTGCGGAACGCGGTTGTTTAGACCGCGAGGAATATTTTGGAACGGCGTAAATTGACTTTCAATTTACCGCTAATTGTGCACGCCGTTCTGCCGATATTTTTGTTTTCCCCCTTGTTCGTACGACAAAAATATGGTATACTTCTATAAAGTCCTACAATAAAAAGGAGACTACTATGAGCAGATCCCTTCTCACCGGTGTTGCCTATCACGGCAACCGTATGCCCTCTCATGTTCGTGAGGACATGGCAAAGATCGCACGCGCCGATATGGATATCGTTGTGCATATGCTTTCCCACACCGACTGGGAACGCCACAAAAAGGTCATGAAAGACATTTTCGCCATAACCGAGGACGCAGGTCTTGAGGTTTGGGTTGACAACTGGGGCATCGGCGGCTCCCCCGGCGACGTTTCGCACTTTCTTGCCTACTACCCCGACAGCCATATGATATATTCAAACGGTCAGATGCACCCATATCAGGCCTGCCTCAACAGCCCCGACTACCGCAAATTCGTCAAGGAATGGCTGGACACCGTGGTCGAGATCGGCGGCAAGACTATATTCTGGGACGAGCCCCACATTCCCACCAAGCTTTTCGGCGACACAAGAGCCTTTTGCTGCTGCTGTCCCACCTGCAAAAAGCTGTTTGAGGAAAAATACGGCTATCCAATGCCCTCCATTCTCACCCCCGAGGTCGAAAAATTCCGCACCGACAGCATAATCGACTATTTCCGGGATGTCACCGAGTACAGTCACTCGCTGGGACTTTACAACGCCGCCTGCATTATGCCGGGCGAGGGTCACGGCATCAGCCTTGAATCTGTTGGCAGACTTGCGGACCTGCCCTACATGGAAAACATCGGATACGACCCCTACTGGTACAACAAAAAAGGCGCCAACGCCTACGAATACGTCTATACGGGCACAAAGCAAGCCCTTGACATCAGCAACTCCTTCGGCAAGCAGCACAATATCTGGATACAGACCTACAACGTTCCTCGCGGACGGGAGGAGGAAATAATCGAGGGCACTGCCGCCGCTTACGACGCAGGCGCCCGTTGCATACTCGCCTGGGGCTTTAACGGAAGTGAATCCAACAACTACCGCGCCCAAAACCCCGAGCGCACCTGGGATATGACGGTTGAGGCAATGCGCCGCATCCGTTCCGTAGAGCGCGACCGAATCTGGGAACAAAACAGGAAAAAATATCAATGACAAGCGCAATACTTATTTCGTGTATGATAGTGCTTTACACACTGCAATCGCTGTTGTGTAAGCAATATTCCGTCCACTATCCGGGGCGTGAGGACGACGCCTCCCCCGTGTTTACCGTAGTCAGCGGACTTACCGTGTTCGCGCTGTCCTTGGTTCTCATGGGCTTTCGCTTTGAAGCAAGCTTGCTGACGGTAATTCTCGGTCTTATCAACGCCGTAGCGCTTATCGGCTACAACGCCTGCATCATAAAGGCGTCGCAGACGGGCTCATATTCCATTCTGATGACGTTTGCTATTGCGGGCTCTATCAGTATTCCCACGGTGGTTTCGGTGATAGCGTTTGACGCGCCTATGTCGATACTCAAAGCCGTGGGCGTTGTGGGCGTGCTGGCATCCGTGTATATGGTAAGCCACAGAAAAGAGCAAAACACCAAAATGAGCAAGTGGTTCATCCCCATTTGCCTGCTGCTGGCGCTGTGCAACGGCGCGTACGGCACGCTGCTTGACGTTCAACAGCGGCTGACGGGCGTGGAGCAAAAGGAAGAAATGGTGGCTATCACATACGGCGTGGCGGCGCTGGGCTCGGCGGTCATGATGCTGATACAAAACAAAAAAGGTACTTTTTCCATGTTCCGTCAGAACAAAAAGTCGCTGATATACCTTATTACCTGCTCGCTGTCCGTTGCGGGAGCAATACATCTGCTTGTGTACATACTGCCGCTTATAAACGTGACGGTGCTTTATACCATCGACAATTCCAGCGTGCTACTCATCAGCGTATTGCTTTCTTGTATTCTGTATAAGGAAAAGCTGTCGGTACTCAATATTATCGGTTGCGTCGTTATGTGCGCGTCGCTGGTGACGGTGGCGATATTTTAATTCACTTTAACTAAAACATTCAGTTCAATCATACGGCTGTAAATATTTTTTCCTTTTAATTGGTAGGGGTCGGCGCCTCGACGACCCGTAACAAAACGCGTAAAATAGAAAATATTGGTGAATATATTTTTACCACCGTTTTTATTTTCTGCACCATTGTTTCGGGTCGTCGAGGGCGCCGACCCCTACCGACATAATGATAATATTCACATAAAGACATGAAAATTTATTACCCCATCAATATATTACAAAAGAGGCTGAGTCAAAGACTCAGCCTCAATTTTTAATTAGTGCACAAACACCTGCTGTATGGGCTTGCCGTCACGGAAGGTCCAGACCGTGTCGAAGTCGAAGCCTTCAAGCTGCTCAGAATTAAGCGCTTTGTCAAGATCAAGCTCGTAGCAATACGTATCACCGTAGTTAAGGTAGGAATATTCGCAAAGCTGCTCCAATGCCGCCTTATCTCCGTCAAATATATAAAGGAATATGGAATATATCCTGTTCTTTTCCTCACGTGAAGCCATCGGATCAAAAATATACCACACACGCTGATTCTCAAGATCCATTTTGTCGCCTGTCATATGGTTAAGCTGGTTAAGCATTGTCATAAGCTCTTCCAACGCTCTCGAACTGGTGGCGGCAACAGCATCGATGTCCTTTTTAAGATAATACGCGCAAAACAACTTATAACGAAAATCATCCTTGCTGTATTTGCTCAGCAGCTTTTCTTTGATGTTCTCGAAATTTTCGCCGTCTATGATAAGTGGGAATCTATCTGACAGGTCATTGACAGTAATACTGTCGGTACCATCCCAATCGAATTTACCATTTATAGTGTTCTCAATTTCGCCCGAGAACCAAGAGGTAATGCAGGAATTGCTGTAACCGACAATACCGCCTACATTAAGAATAACAGAATCATCACTGTTTTCTTCGGGGCCAGTGCCGCCTACGTTTATTTTTGCATTATTTACAAAGCAGGAATCCACATAATTTGCTTTGCCGCAAAGGCCTCCTATAATTACGCTGTAATTTTCAATAACTCCTACGTTTCTATCAAACATATTGTATTCCACATTGAGTTTGAGCCCATCAACATAGCACGCTCCCACAAAATTTGCAGACGTTACTATTGTGCCTACATAAAGCCGTTGATATCCCGTACCGTCCTTTTGAATGTTTATCTCACAATTCTCTATTCCGAGGTTTATTACGGTAGTTGCTGACTTAAAAAGTCCAACTTGGTAATTGGTTTCATCTGGAACAAGCTTAAGATTACGAACGACATAACCGTTGCCGTTAAACATCTCCAAGGAAGTATGAGCCACAACAGTTTGGGCGCCCATTTGCATATAATGTGTGAGCTCGATGGGCTTTATACCGCCCTCGCAAATACCGCCTGCGGCGTAATCCTCGTCGGTAAAGGTAATGTCATTCATCAAAATATATTTTACCGCCGGCATCTCATCGCCGCAATTGCTCATTCCCAACAAGTCCTCTTTAGTATAAATACCAACGTACCCCTCGGGAACTACGGTGAGCTGTTGAGTATTTTCGGTCACACGCTTATCATTGAGTATCTTTCTGATAAGCGGTGCTGTGGTAGCGGCTGCGACGCCAAGCACCATAACGCAGCACAGTATCACCGACATAGCAACGACTCCAACTCTCTTTTTCGACCTTGGCGCGCGCTTTGTTTGCTTTGCTTCGGCGTCGGGCAGTATTTTTTCGATCGCGGGAGTTTGTACTCTCGCAAGATCTCTTTTGAACATTTTCTCGTGTTTCATCTCATTTTCTCCTTTCGTAAAGGTCAGTTACGATAATAGGGCTTGAGCTTCTCAAGTGCGCGGCGGTACCGCTTCTGACACGCATCTTCGCTCAGTCCCACAATTTGCGCGATCTGCTTGTGCTTCATTCCGCAGTCAAGCTTCATTACCACTATCTGCCGCTCGGTCTCGTCCAGCAGCGTTAGCGCTTCAAGTGCGGCAAGCGAGAGGGAGTCAGGCTCGGCAGTGTCCGGTACAATGTCCGTTGGGCACTCGCGGCGGCGACGGTTGTGCAGGTTTATCGCCAAGTTGCGCGTAACTGTCAAAATAAAGGCTATTGCGTTGCTACCCTGTCGGTAAGCACGAGCCTCGGCGGCAAGCTTTACGAATGTGTCCTGCATAATGTCCTCGGCGGCGTGGGTGTCGCGGAGTATGGACAGCGCCAGCATATAAATGCGTCTGCCAAGTATATGATAGATATCTTCAAGTGCGCTCATGTCGCCGTCAGCCAGACGGCACAGTGCGCGGTCACATTGCTGATTCGCGAAAATATCCATGTTTCTCCTCCTCTCATAATTTTTGATCGATCGACTTCACCCTATAAACAAACTCGCGGACACTTTTCGGACACGAAAGTAAAAAAATTTCAAAAATTATTGTATTTCAACGAACTATTAATTATAGATAATCCATTGTAACAGCAAATGAAACACATACATTAGCCTTCTCCAGTGGGAGAAGGTGTCAGCGAAGCTGACGGATGAGGTGTAAAAAATACATCCTACGAATTTTAATCGTCACGCGAATGTGCGACACCTCATCCGTCTGCCCTTCGGGCATCCACCTTCTCCCACTCGAGAAGGCGCACAAAAACGTTCGCCCATCTGCTACAATAAGTTTTTACAAATCAATAGTTCACTACCTAAAACCATTGTATCACACCCATCTGTCTTTTGCAACCGCTTCAAAACATATTGACAACCGTCGCAAAAAATCGTAAAATAAAAGCAACCATATAAAAGGAGTTGTCACTATGAAAATAAACATAATTCAAAGCGAAAAAACCATCTGCTCAAACGAGCACAGCATACATAAATATTTCGGCTGGCCCTCGGCATCTCGTCTGCAAGACGGCTCTCTGGCAATGGTTGCCAGCGGCTTCCGTCTGTCCCACATATGCCCCTTCGGCAAGGTGGTAATGTGCCGCAGCTATGACGAGGGGGGGAGCTGGTCCGCACCCGAAATTCTCATAGATACCCCTCTGGACGACCGCGACGGCGGCATCTGTCCCTTTGGCGAGGATGGCGTTGTCGTTACCAGCTTTAACAACCACCCAAGCTTTCAGCGCAAGTATCAAGGCGACAGCCTGTACCGCCGCGCCTATATTGACGAGGTGGAAAAGCTGGATTTTGAAAAATATCTGGGCTCTACAATAGTACTCAGCCACGACGGCGGCAAGACGTTTGGCGACGTTATGACAGTCCCCGTGTCCTCGCCCCACGGTCCCTGCGTTCTGTCTGACGGCACGGTGCTTTACGTAGGACGCACCTTTGACGCATATAATATGCCCTCGCGCCTTGAATGTCACGTGCTGACACCGGATGGAAAAACTCAGTTGCGTTCCATAATCGAGGAGCCCGATCCCACGCTGACTTGGTGCGAGCCCCACGCAATTCAGTTGCCGGACGGCAAAATAATCGTACACATCCGCGTTCAGGGACAGAACAACAAGTATTTCACGACTTATCAAAGCGTTTCGACAGATATGGGCTATACGTTCTCAGTCCCCACTCCCCTGCTCCCGCCTCGCGGCGGCGCGCCCGCGCACCTGCTGCAACATTCGTCGGGCACGCTGATATCGGTCTACGGCTACCGCGACGTACCCTACGGCATTCGCGCCATGTTCAGCCGTGACGCAGGAGAGAGCTGGGATACCGACAACGTAATTATTGACAACGAGTCCTCGGGAGACCTGGGCTATCCCTGCTCGGTTGAGCTTGCGGACGGAAACATTCTCACTGTGTACTACGGTCACGAAAACGGAAGTAAACACACCGTTATAAGGCAGATAATCTGGAATTTTGAATAAAAGATAAAAGCGTTGTGCCTCCGCACAACGCTTTTTAAATATTTATCTCTGCACTCGACCGCTGGCATCGCCGCCCGCCAGCTTTTCTACCTCGGCCACCGTAACGCGATTGAAGTCGCCCTCAACCGAATGCTTGAGCGCAGATGCCGCCACCGCAAACTCGATAGCTGAAGCCGACGATTTACCCGTCAGCAGGCTGTAAATAAGTCCTGCGCCGAAGGAGTCACCGCCGCCCACGCGGTCCACTATGTGAAGATGATACGACTTGGAGAAATAGTAGTCCTCGCCGTCGTAAAGCATGCCTGCCCAGTCGTTATCGCTGGCAGAAATGGATGTGCGAAGCGTGATGGCAACGCGCTCAAAGCCAAAGGTATCAGAGAGCTGCTTTGCAACCGACTTATACCCCTCATGGTCCAGCTTGCCGCCGTAAATATCGCTTCCCTGCGCCTCAATGCCGAACACGTCCTTGGCATCCTCCTCATTGGAGATGCACACGTCAACGTATTTGCACAGCTCGGTCATTGCCTCGCGCGCCTGCGCTCTCGTCCACAACTTGCCGCGGTAGTTGAGGTCGCACGATACCTTAATTCCGCGCTCACGCGCCGCACGGCAGGCGTCAAGACATATTTCTACCAGCTCGCCGCCAAGGGCAGGGGTAATGCCCGTGAAGTGAAACCAATCCGCGCCATCAAATATAGTATCCCAATCAAAGTCCGACGGCTTTGCCTCGGCGATAGCCGAGTGTGCACGGTCGTAAATGCAGACCGATCCACGCTGTGACGCACCTTTTTCAAGATAGTATATACCCACACGGTCTCCGCCGCGCACTATCTTTGACGTATCGACGCCGAAATAGCGCAATGAATTTACCGCCGCCTGGCCGATAGCGTGCGTGGGCAGCTTAGTTACGTACGTGCTGTCAAGTCCGAAATTCGCAAGGCTGACAGCCACGTTTGCCTCGCCTCCGCCGAATGTCGCCTGCATAACGTCGTTCTGGAAAAATCTATAATATCCCTCGGGGGCAAGTCTGAGCATTATCTCGCCGAAAGTAACTACTCTGCCCATGCTCATTTACCTCCCTGCATTGCCAGCTTGACGAAAAAGCTGCCGCCCACAGCCGCGATCTTGTCGCAAGCTAAAAATTCATCAAGATTGTTTTGGTCAACGCCGCCCGTCGGGACAAATTTCACCTGCGGGAAAGGCGCGGACAGCGCCTTGATGGCGTCCATACCGCCGTATACGTTGGCGGGGAAAAATTTCAGCGTTGTAAGACCGAGATCTATCGCCTGCATGATCTCGGTAGGCGTTACACAACCGGGAATGTAGGGTATGTCCGCCTCGCGGCAGACACGGGCGATGTCAAGTCCGAGTCCCGGCGACACGATAAACTGTGCTCCCGCGTCAACAGCCGCACGTGCCTGCGCCGCGTTGACAACCGTACCCGCACCGATAAGCATATCGGGAAATTTTTCTCTGCCCAGCTTTATTGCCTCTGCCGCGCAAGCGGTGCGGAATGTGATCTCGGCTGTGGGAATACCGTAATCGCACAGCGCCCCCAGCGTGGGTATGGTATCTTCAATATTTTTCAGTACCACGACGGGTACGCAACGGGTCTTCTCAAACAGACCCGACACGTTTTTATATGATATGTTTTGCATGGTTTTCTCCTTTAAAAACTATTCGCGTTTAAACCCCGCTATAAGCCGAAAATCCGCCGTCAACGGGAATGACCGTGCCCGTCACAAATCCGCTGGCGCCGTCATCCGACAGCCACAGCAGTGTGCCGATAAGGTCGTCTATCTCACCGAACTTTTTCATGGGAGTTGCGGCAAGTATCTTGTCTGTTCTGGGTGTGGGCGTGCCATCCTCACGGAACAGCAGCGCTCTGTTTTGATTGGTCACGAAAAATCCGGGCGCTATAGCGTTTGCGCGAATGTGACAGGGTGCGAAATGCACCGCCAGCCACTCGGTAAAGTTGGAAATACCCGCCTTCGCCGCGGAGTACGCGGGAATTTTCGTCAGCGGACGGAACGCGTTCATGGACGAAATATTTATAATATTTCCACCCGTCCCCAC
This sequence comes from Eubacteriales bacterium, assembly GCA_045586785.1. Lineage (GTDB taxonomy): Bacteria > Bacillota > Clostridia > Oscillospirales > CAG-272 > UMGS1002. Next base: position 54,786 of record JAZNBA010000089.1, read on the forward strand.
CATATCGGCGGCAAACACCTGGGTCACAAGAAAGGCGGAGGTAATATTGAGGTCAAAGACGAACTTAAATCCGTCCTCCTCCAGCGCGAAAAAGTCCTTGATGCCCGAGGTTTCGGGTGTCATAGTTTCGTTATCGCAGGTAGCACGGGGATTGTTACCGCCCGCGCCGTTGATAAGCATATTTATCTTGCCCCATTTTTGTGCGACTGTCTCATGAGCCGCCTCAATGCTTGCCTTATCAAGGCAGTTGCAAACGATGGGAAGCGCGTTTTCGCCTATCTCGGCGGCAACTGCGTTGACCGCATTCTCGTTTATGTCAAGCAGCGCCACGCGCGCGCCGCACGCGGCAAGCGCCTTGGAAAAGGCACTGCATATAACGCCGCCCGCGCCTGTGATGACGGCAACCTTGCCGCTAAGATCTACGTTAAAAGGAAGCTTCATTTTATTGCCCTCTCTTTTTCCACGGCCTCGAAAAGACCGTTAAGATATGCCGCGCCCAGCGCGCGGTCGTAAAGTCCGTAGCCCGGCTTGCCATTCTCGCCCCAGATGTTTCTGCCGTGGTCAGGACGCACGTAGCCGTCAAAACCGCCCTTGACAAGTGCGCCTACTACGCCGTAAATATCCAGACTGCCCGATTTGGTCAGATGTCCCGCCTCGCAGAAGTCCAGCTCACCCGTCAGCTTCAGCTGACGAATATGCGCGAAGAATATTCTGTCGGCATACTTCTCTGCCATTGCTACGATATCGTTATCTCTGCCCGCGCCCAGAGAGCCCGTGCAGAAGGTCACGCCGTTGTGCTTGTTGGGCACAGCCGAGAACATTTTATCATAGCTGTCAGCACCCGTGATAATACGCGGCAGACCAAACATATCCCACGGCGGATCGTCGGGATGTATTGCCATGTTGATACCGGTTTCGTCACACGCATCCATAATTCCGTTAAGGAAGTATACCAGATTTTCAAATAATTGCTCATGCGTCATACCCTCGTATGCATCAAGCAGTTCACCCAGCTCCGCGGGACTGTAGCTTTCGTCCCAGCCGGGCAGGTGAAGATTTTTTCTGTCCAGCTGCATCAGCTGTTCGTGGTCATAGGACAGCGAATTTGAGCCGTCGGGAGCAACGGTGCAAAGATTTGTTCTGAGCCAGTCGAAAACCGGCATAAAGTTATAGCAAATACACTTTACACCGTACTTGCCCAGATTGCGTATGGTCTGCGCGTAGTTTGCGATAAGTCTGTCGCGAGAGGGACGCCCCAGCTTGATATCCTCGTGAACGGGCACGGATTCTATGACCTCCATCTCAAGTCCCGCACTGTCGCACAGACTCTTGAGGCGTGCTATCTTGTCCTCGCCCCAGACCTCGCCAACTTTTTCGTCATAAACCGCCGTAACGACACCCGACATATTGGGTATCTGCTTTATATACTGCAAGGGGATGACGTCACCCTCGCCGTACCAACGAAATGTCATTTTCATAATTTTATCAGTTCCTTTGCATTGTTATAGCATATATCGCGCATCAGCGCCTCGGCAGACAGAGCATCGTACTCTCCCCTCTCCACGTATCCTCCGATAAGCTCGGCAAGTATGCGGCGGAAGAAATCAAACCGCGCATAGCTTGAAAAGCTGCGGGAGTCGGTCAGCATTCCCGGAGATGTGCCCAGCACCGAATATTCGGCAATTGTTTCAAGATTGCGGCGAATGCCCAGTGTCGTGTCGTTAAACCACCACGCCGCGCCAAGCCTTACACCGCGGAAAGCGCCCGTAACGCAGGCGTACGCGCGAAGCTGACTGTCGTTCAAAGTATATAGCAGTATTTCGGGACGCTGCTCATCGGTCATACTGCCGAGAAAACGTATGATACCGCGCACGTCCTGAGGTGCGCTCATAACGTCAAATCCGCTGTCAACGCCGATTTTTTCGAACGCCGCCGCATTTACGTTGCGCGTCACACCGAAATGAAGCTGAACGGCAATACCGCGTTTTTTGTATTCACACATCAGGAATTTCAGCAAATATCCGAAAAGTGCCGACTTTTCCTCAACAGATATCTCACCGCGCCGCGCGTAAAGCCGCGCCGCCTGTCCGCTTGTGGTAATTACCTCGGGAAAATGCTCAAATCCGTGGTCGGAAATGCGGCATCCCTTTGAAACAAAATAGTCAAGTCGCTTTGTCAGCGCAGCTAAAAAACCGTCAAGCGTTGACACGTCGGTATTTGCCACCTCGCCAAGTCGGCGCAAATAATCAGCGTCAAGCGTCAGCGCCTTATCGGGACGGAATGTGGGAGAGACTACCGTGTCGCCGTACTTTCCGTGATAGCGCAGATCATCTATCGGATCATCTGTGGTGGCAATAAAACGCACGCTAAATTTTTGCAACAGTGTCAGCACAGACATTTCACGCAATTTTATGCTTGCTTCGTCATATATGCTCCGCGCAGTCTGCCCATTCAGCGGATCGTTTATGCCGAATATCTGCGACAGCTCCATGTGAGTCCAATAATAAAGCGGGTTGCCAACAAGCTTAGGAACTATTTCGGCATACTTTATGAATTTTTCGCGGTAATCCGCATCTCCCGTAATGTATTTTTCGTCAACACCGCAAAGACGCATAGCGCGCCATTTATAGTGATCGCCCGCCAGCCAGAGGGCGCCGATATTATCAAAACGCGCGTCCTCGGCAATCATTTTTGGATCCAGATGGCAATGGTAATCTATTATTGGCAACGACTTTACTTCATCGTAAAGCTCCCTCGCCGTTTGCGTTGACAGCAACACGCCATCATCAAAAAAATCGTGCTTCATTATATCTCTACCCACTCTCCGCCGCTTGCGTACGCGGCAAGTATCAATTTTACGACCTTAGCGCCCTCGGCACCGTCAATGGCGAATTTTCTGCCTGTGGAAATACAGTCGTAAAAGTCGGAAATAAGCGCCTCGTGACCGCTTCCGTAGCACTCCTTACCGCGCATATGGCGCGTCTCCTCATAGCACTCGATGCGATTGCCGAACACTGTATATTTGGGCATTATTTTTATCCATTCGCCGTCGGCGCGCAGGGTTATCTCAACAGGGCAATCACGTGCCGTACCAATGGACGCGTAAAAATTAAATGAGGAGTCGCCCGAACACAGAATGCTTGCTGTGTCCTCAACCTCAATGGCGTGACGAAGCGTCAGATTTGACACGGTAGCCGTCAGCTTTTCGGGCATACCGCAAAGCCACTGCATAAGATCCAGCGTGTGAAGCGCCTGATTGATCAGTACGCCGCCGCCTTCGGTATCCCACTTGCCTCGCCATGCCCCCGAGGCGTAATATTTTTCGTCGCGGTGCCAGGACACCTGACCTACACCAACCTCAACCTTTTTGCCCTCAAGATACGACTTAACAGCCAAATTTGAGCTGTTATATCGGTTCTGAAGACAAACGCCAATCTGTGCGGACGACGCTCTTTCAGCATCGAGTATGCGCTCTATATCCTCAATTCGTATACACAGCGGCTTTTCGCAAAGCACATTGATACCGCGTTCGAGCGCCGCGATGACCATATCCGCGTGCAGATAGTGGGGTGTGCAGACGTGCACCACGTCGGGACGCACCTCGTCAAGCATTTTTACGTAGTCGGTGTAATGCTTTGCATCGGGGCATTTTTCGAATACCGATTCGTCAATGTCGCAAACGGCTTCAAGCGTGCCATACTGCGGAATTATTTTGGCGTGTACGTTACCGATAACGCCAAAGCCAATAATCGCGGCTCTCATTTATTTCACCTTACTTTCAAAAGTTCCCGCCGTGTCGGCAACCGCGCTGTCGTCCACCTCTTTGAAGCGGGACACCGCAATATGCGCCTCAAGCTCACGCAGGTATCTGTCCTCATCTATAGGAAGCGTTACTGCCTCGCCGCCGTTCCAGCCCGAAAGCTCGATAGCGTTCATAAGCTCAACGCCTGCAATTCCCTCTTTGCCGTCAACAAACATAGGCTCGCGCCCCAAAAGAGCGGCGGTAAAGTTGTTGATAATTCCCGCGTGCTGAGGATTCTGACCGTCCGTCTCCACCTCAATGACCTCGCAGGGCGGCTTTTTAAAGCCGGCGGGGTTGGTTCTGGACCACTCGGCGCTGTCCTCGCCGTTTTTGTACCACATAAGCTTGCCGCCCTCACAAACCAACTTGCCACCAGTACCCGAAATTTCAAAGCGGTTGGTGCCTGGAGCCTCACCCGTGGTGGTTATAAACATACCCGTGGCGCCGTTTTTATACTTGAAGAAGGCCGTAACCTCGTCCTCGACCTCGATATCGTGCCATTTTCCGTACTGGCAAAAGCCGTTGACCTCTACCGGCAGCTCGCCCACTACCCACTGAACAAGGTCTATCTGGTGGGGGCACTGATTTATAAGCACGCCGCCGCCCTCGCCACGCCAGGTAGCTCTCCAGCTTCCGCTGTCGTAATATTGCTGTGTTCTGTACCAGTCGGTGATTATCCAGGTCACACGCTGCAGCTCTCCGATACCTCCCTCGCGGACGATGTCACGCATTTTGCGGTAAAGGCAGTTGGTGCGCTGATTGAACATCATTGCAAATTTTGCTTCCGACTTCGCAGCTACTTCATTCATCTCGCGGACCTGCTTTGTGTAAACGCCGGCAGGCTTGTCGCAAATGACGTTGATGCCGCGCTTTAAGCACTCCACAACTATCTCGGGATGCTGATAGTGCGGAACCTCAACCAGCACCGCGTCGCAAAGTCCGCTGTCCAGCATCTCGCGGTAATCCTTGAAATACTTGACCTCTTTGTTTGCCGTTTTTTCTTTCATAGCCTGAATTTTGGCGGGATTTATATCGCACATTGCGGTAACAAAAGCATCCTGCGCCTTGCCGCCGTCAAAAATCTTAATGGCATAATTTGTACCCTGATTTCCGAGTCCTACGATACCGTATCTTACTTTTTCCATGTTATTACTCCTTAAAAGTTAGCGTTAAGATAACGTGCGCTTCGCGCCACCTGCTCCAGCGTGTCGGGCAGCTTTGCGGCGTTGTCCTGCTCGACCAGATAATATTCACAGCCTGCCGCCGCGGCGTGCTTCATTACCTTGAAAAAGTCGATGTTGCCGTCACCGACAGGGGCATATCGCGGCTCAAATCCCGGCTTTTCGCCATCCTTGTAGGCGATCATATAGTCCTTGAGGTGTATGCACGCCACTCTGCCCGCCGCGCGGTCTATTGTGTCGCAAACGTCAACGCCGCCGTATTGCAGCCAGTACGTGTCAATGGTAAAATTGATGTGGGGCGCATTTTTCAGAATGTAATCAAACACCGTCTCACCGTCGTGACGGAAAAATTCAAAGTGGTGGTGATGGTAAAAGAACTTATATCCGTTCTTCTCCATCCTCTCCCCTGCCGCGTCAAGCTCATCCACCGTCTTTTTCAGCTTTTCTTTATCAAAAATAACATCTCGCGGCATACTGCCAAGTCCAATATATTTGCAACCGAATTTCGCGTGCTCTGCCATCAGCGCCTCGGTATCGTTTATAATGCGGTCCATAGGCACGTGGGTCAGCACTACAGGCAAACCCGACTCCGCAGATACACGTGCTATCATATCCGCGTCAAAGGCGCCGCCCGAATACTGCATATACGAGTATCCCATTTTTTTCAGCTCGTTTGCGGCAAACAAAAAATTCTCTTCTGTGTCAAGATAATTTCTGATGGAATATAAATTGAGTCCTACATTCATATTTTTTCAAATCCTCCGTCCTTCTCGGTATAACCGTTTTCGTTAAGTATCCTTTTGAGTGCCGACGTTGCCGCGTCAAAGGCTTCGTCATTTGTGGCGAAGTGATGACGGTGCTGCATTTTCTCACCGTCTATCTTGTCGTAGCCTCCAAACACCTTGAGATGCGGCTCAAGCGTCAGTATGGTGTCCTTGTTTATCATGCGGACAAGCCTCGGTATGTCGCCGTCGCCCTCACCCGCGGGGACAAGCTCACCTGTTGCGGATATAACGTCCTTGATGTGGAAATATTCGCAAATACCGTGGACGGCGTCAAGCGTCTTGTCCGACGGCTCGTTTACCTGCAAAAAGTTTGCGGGGTCGTAAACAAAGCGCAGTCCCTTAACGTTTTTCCACAAATCCAGTACACGCTCCGCCGTGTCGCCGTATATTTTTTTCTCGTTTTCGTGGCACAGATAAACGCCAAAGCTTGCCGCCACCTCCACCATTTTCGATAGGTATTCGATAACACGCTCGCGCTCTTCATACGCACCAAAGAAACTGAACATACGAATTTTGTCCGTGCCGAGGATATTTGACAGCTCGCACATATGCTTGACCGAGTCAAGGTATTTGTCAAAATCCACTGTAATATCCACCTTACCCATAGGCGAGCCCAGCGCGGAAAGTCCTATACCGTTGCTCTTGAGCGTCGCGCTTATCTCTCGCGCCTCGGCGCACGTCAGCTCGCTGACGTTTTTACCGTTCACCGAGCGTAGCTCGGTAAGTCTTATGTTGTTGCGCAAAAGCGCCGCGATCTGCGAGGACAGCGGCTTTCCTGCCTCGTCCGCAAAAGCACTGAGTCTTATCAATGTATTTTCCCCCATAATAAATTTTAAGTTATATTAATATATATTATAACTCTGCCAAAAGGGAAAATAAATAGCAAAATACGCATTTAACATTGCAAATTTGGCACATATATGGTATAATAATAAAAACTTATAACATAGCTTGATTAATGCTTGAAAAAATATTGAGACAAGTACACAATCGTTTTAATTCAGCCTTCTCCAGCGGAGAAGGCACACAACAATGCTTGTCTCGCGGTTACAATGAGTTAAAAAAATCAACCATATAATGCGACATATCATTAATACACCCGGAGGTAACGTAATGACAGAGTTTACCAAGGATTACTCCTTTCACCACACATCCGACACGCCGCGGCGCGACGGCTTTCACCGCCATATGCACAACGGCTACGAAATACTTTATTTCGTCCGCGGCGACGCGGAATATATAATCGAGGGCTCGGTCTACCGCCTCAAGCCCCGCGACCTTTTGTTCATTCATCCCCGTACCTTTCACTACCTCAGCCCGCTGACCGAAGCAACCTACGAGCGCTTCGTCATTCACTTTCCCGAGCACCTGATACCGCCCTCCTGCCTTGACTTTGCGCGCTCATCCAAAAACATTTACCGCGTGCCGCGTGGCTCGGATATCGACCGTTTTTTTGAGTCCTGGGAGGCAGCCGAGGCTAAATTCTCGGAGAGTGAAATGCGTGAATATCTTTATCCGTCAATAACGCCTGCCATGCTGTACCTGCATCATCTCAACACCAACGAACCCGTCAAACCCATACGTGAGCACCGCACGCTGGAGAATATTCTGCGTTATATTGACGAGCACCCCGAGCGCCGTATAACTGCCGCCGAGCTATCACAGAAATTTTACGTCAGCACCTCATTTATAGTTCACACCTTCCGCCGCACGCTGGGCATCAGTCTTATGCAGTACATAGAAAAAAAGCGCATACTTTACGCCGAGGCGCAAATACACGGAGGTATGTCGCCCACCGACGTGGCAAAGCTTTGCAATTACGAAAATTATTCAACCTTTTACCGTCAGTACAAAAAAGTGCTGGGACACTCGCCCGCAACGGATGTAAAGAACTGACTTCGTAAGCACCGTGCCAAAACTGCAATATAAATTTTTTATCACTTCATACGACGACTTTTTGTAAAAAAATATTTTGTAGGGGACGATGCCCACATCGTCCCGCAACCCATGAAATTAATTAAAAAATAGGTTATCGGGACGATGTGGGCATCGTCCCCTACAATATAAAAAATTTTTAAAAATTTTCAAAATTTCATGGAACTTTTGGAGAAAAACGACGATTATATAAATAGAGAGTCTTTTCGGAGGTATCCATATGAAAAAAGTACGTAATATCGCTTTACTGATGACACCCGTTCTGCTGTTTTTCGTTCTTGTCGTTCCCTACCAAATACTGAACGAAGAGGTGCTGGTAGACATTTTCGGCTGCGGCTGCCCAAAGCTGGACGAAAACGGCGAGATGATACACTCATATTTCAACGCCAACGATTTCACAACCATCTTCTGGTCAGTCATCGCGGCGGCGGCAACAGTAGGCTCGGTCTTTCTTTCGCGCCTGATACCCCGCGAAAAAATTTGGCTCAGAATCGTTTACATAGCGGCGACTCTGGCAATATCATTATTTATAGCATATACTTTCCGTCAGGGGATGATGTGGAATTGAGAGGAGTCAAAAATATGAAAAAAAGTATTGCAATAATTTTGGTGCTTGCCGCATTGATGTGCGTTTTAGCAGGCTGCGGACAGCGCTATCGCGGCCCCATTGCCTGCGCGGTCCATATAGCCGATGACGGTGTCACCGTAACAACTTCGCTGGTGGACCTCACCGAAGCCACGCAAAAAACTATACTTAAAATGATGAACAGCGGCAAATGGCAGAATGACACAGTCAAATGCCGAAGTAACATAAAATTCAGCACCCAAAGTGCCGTTATAGAATACAATGCCGAGCTGGGCGTGTTCAACGATACAACGCACCGCCGCTCCTGCATAGTGTCCGAGCGCGACAGAAATATCGTCAACGGTATATTCTGGGATGTTTATTATGCCGCAGACCCGGATAACCTGAAAGACAACGAGCAAACGACCACCGCCGCAGTCACGCCCGACGAAGAAATAAAAAACGTCAGCCAAGTCTATGTAACATCCGGTGACGCAAAAATATATCCCGTCAGCGGTATGCTGTGGATGGAATTGCAATCGGGTCCCAACGAAGACGGTACATATAACAGCGTCAGCGCCGACGGAGCGGGCGTGTCCTTTTGGCTGTCAGATATAAAAAACGGCAAAGGCGCCGCTATCGATGCCGCTATTCCCTGTCTTACACTTGACGGTGCGGTGAGTGCCACCGTTCCCGTCAACGGCAGTATACAGGCTGTATCTGTCATTGACCTGTCAGATTGGAGCGAACGCCCCACAACACTGCCAGAGCTCGAAAAGCTGGAGCACGGCGAATATTACATAATAATGAGCGTCGTTCTGTCGGGCAACTGCGACCCCGACGCGCCGCAAAATAAATATTGCTATGAAGATATATTCAAGCTTATCGTAGAATAAACAAATGCTCCCGAAAGATCTTCGGGAGCATTTGTTTTGCGTATTTACTTTACTACATGATACAGTTTACTGTCGTATATAATGATATCACCGTCTACGCTGCCCACAACAAGCATTACTTCATTGGCACCGTAGCGCTTGAATGTCACATCCCCCTCCGAAAACAGCTCGCCTACAGTCAGAACAGTATCGCTGTCGAATTTCATCTCTGCACGCTCGGGAATGGGAACATTGAACGTCAGCGTTTCGCCATTCACGGGATACGGCGCGTGATTGCTCAAAAACAGCTCATCCGTACAGCAGAAAAACGTATAATCGTGCGGAGCGTCGTTCCATGTAGCATCAAACCAATACCACTTGCCGTCATCCATTTGTATGATGTTCCACGCATGTCTGCCGGATACACTGTTTCCGTGAACGTATATCTCCTCTATGCCGCTGTAATTGAGCAGCATTTGAAGCAGCTTTGAATAACCTTCGCAAACAAAGTGCTGCTCCGTAAACGCACCGATTATGCTGTGTGCCCACAATTCCTTAACGGCATTGTTGTGCTCATCAAAGGCATAGTCGTTCTTATTTCTAATAAACTCATAATAAGCAAGCACGGTGTCGTAAACACTTGTCTCACCCTCGGCTGCATAGATATACTCACTTATACCTTCATATATCAGATTATTGTAATATTCGCGTGACGAACCTTCCGCGAATTCCTCAACTGTCAGCATATATATATTGCCGTTTATATCGTCATATCCGTAATTATAATCTATCCAGTAATATAACGGATGATCGCTACGGTACAATGTGGCAACTCTGATTGCCTGATCCATAGTCAGACCGTATTGCTTATAGTTTACATATCCCGCCACGTAGCTGCCTGAATCTTCATTTGGAATGTATAATGCACTTTTTGTGTAGTCGGTATGGAAAGCGATCATTTCTTCGTCTATGGCATCATACAGTTTTTTCATATTTTCACCGTTTTCTGCCACTTCGAAATATGTATATGCATCGTTGGAGTCATACAGCGAAACATCTGTAAAATCAACCTCGTCCCTGCCGCATACCGTACATTTGCCGTTCTCAAAGCTGTGCTCTCCCGCCGCGACATATGCGTGATCGCTTATCTCTCCGCACACCGAGCACTGCGTTTTGTCCGAAATGCTCTCGCGGACACAGGATACAAAGAAGCCTTCTTCGACTACGTTCTCGGTATGCCCGAGCGCAGCTATGGGCAGTTGTGCTGCTAACACCTCACCGCAAACAGAGCAATGCTTGCCCTCGGTAAGCCCCATTTCAGTACAAGTGGGCGCAACTGCAGGATCAACGACCTCAATATGACGATGACTGCCTTCCAGTGGATAGTCGTCCTCGAAAAAGGTATGCATCAGAAGATAAATAGCATCGTTTGCATCCACCTTGCCACTGTTATCATAATCTGCGCTACCCGTGATGGGATAATCGTCCGCAAAAAACGTGTGCATCAAAAGATATATCGCGTCGTTTGCGTCCACGTTGCCGTTGCCGTCAAAGTCACCTGCCGCCGCACCGGCGGTAAGAACCGACATCGCCAATACCGTAAAAATGAAAAATACAGTTACCGTCTTTTTCAGAATACTTTTCAATGCACTGCCCTCCGATATGTAATCTAATTTTTTCCTTGTATTTTATTATATCATAATGTGAATATACTTGCAACACCCAAAACAAAATATCCCCGCATGATGCGGGGATATTTATCGTTAATTTAATATTAACCTCTGCTGTTGTAATGAATGGTCGCATTCTTTATCGGATCGTTGTTTACCTCAATATATATGTTAGCCCATTGCTCCTCATTGCCCGAATAATAAATGTCAGTAAGCTTTGAATTATTAACGAACGAGTGCGCCGCAACATGCACGATATCATCCGGAAACGTAATACTCGTAAGATTTATACAATCCGCAAATGCATGATAATATATCCTCTGCACTCCTTCGGGAATAGTGATACCGGTAAGACTCGTACAACTATAAAACATCGAGCTGCAAATATTTTTCATATTCACAGGCAATGTAACACTCGTAAGACTTGTGCAAGTTGAAAATATCCCATCACCAATGTTGGTTACGCTGTCGGGAAGCTTAATACTCGCAAGGCTCGCACAACCGCTAAACGCAAAGTCTCCTATAGTTGTCACACTATTCGGAATGGTGATACTTGCAAGACTTTTACAACTCTTAAACGCATATGACCCAATACCTGAAGGGCCCTCATATATCGTAACGCTTTCAAGACTTTCACATTCCGAAAAAGCCGATGAGCCGATATTAGTCACACCACCTTGAATTGTAACACTTTTGAGATTTTCACAGCCGCTGAATGCAGAAGCACCAATGCTTGTCACATTGCCGGGAATATTGATGCTTTCAATACCCGAGCCGTAAAATGCATAATTCCCGATACTCGTCACACTGTTGGGTATTGTAATGCTTTTAAGAGCGGTATAACCGTAAAACGCATAATTATTAATGCTTGTCACGCCGTAAGGTACCGTAATATCTGTAGCGATACTGTCATCAATATACAAATCAGCATCTTGGAACAACGGATTAGCTTCACGAGAGGCAAATTTTATTCCACACCAATCGCCAATATCCTTAACGTATATGCATTTCAGCTCGGAACAAAAATCAAATGCACCGTTTTCTATATTTTCAACGCTACCCGCAATGGTTACGCTCACCAGACTTGTACAGTATCGGAAGGCAGAGACTCCTATACTTTTTATACCTTCAGAAATAGTAATATGGGTAAGATCGCCGCAACCGCAGAAAGCAAAAGAACCAATACTTGTTACATCACCGGGAATCACACTTTTCTTGCATCCCACAATTACCTGTTTATCCGATGTTCTTATCAGGCAATTACCTTCGCTGTAATATGTTTGATTGTTCTTATCTACAGTTATACTTTCAAGATTGGAACAATAAGTAAACGGATTTGAGTCAATAACACTCACGCTGGCGGGCATATCAATACTATTTAGGCTTGTGCATTCGTAAAATGCAGAACTTCCGATCGTGCTCACACTGTTGCCGAGCACTAAGTTTTCAAGGCTTGTGCAACCTCTGAACGCACAAGAACCAATGCTCTTGACGCTATTCGGAACCGTGATAGCTTTAAGACCTGCACAACCAAAGAACGCGTATTCCTTAATGCTTGTTAATCCTTCGCAAAGATTGACGCTCGAAAGGTTTTTGCAATCGTAAAAGGTGTTTTTTTCAATGCTCGTCACACCGGCAGGAATATCGATACTTTCAAGCATACTACAGTTCTCGAACGCACGTGCACCAATGTAGGTCACACCGCTGCCGATCGACGCACTTGTAAGATTGATGCAACCGCTGAATGCATATTGATCAATGCTTGTTACGCTGTTAGGCACAGTAATACTTGTAAGCTTGTTACATCTGTAAAACGCATACTCACCGATGCTCTTTATATTGGAGCCCAGCGTCACATCGGTAATACCGTCGCACCCCCGAAATGTGTCGCTTGCTATATTTGTAACACCGTCAGGAATCCTGATGCTCTCAAGGCTCGTGCAAGCTTCAAATGCACAGGCGCCGATGCTCGTTACGGAATCCGGAATATTTATGTTTTTAAGGCTTGTGCAGCCCTTGAACGCGTAAGCTCCTATGCTCGCTACACCGTTGCCCAACTTTACATCGGTCAATCCTGTACAATTACTAAAGGAATGTGCATCAATTATTGTCACGCTATCAGGTATTGTTATATCATTAAGCGCGGTGCAACTGTCAAATGCATATTTACCTATGCTCATCACGCCGTCCTCAATAACAACATTGTCAAGGCTTGTGCAACCGTAAAAGGTATGTTTACCAATGCTCGTCAAACTTCCCGGCAACGTAAGCTTTTTAAGCGGCGTATAGCCGTAAAACGCATAACTTTCAATGCATGTCAAGCCATCGGGGAAAATAAGCTCATCGGTAAATTGACCGTTTACATAAAGATCAGCGCCGATCGCCAAGGGGTTGCTGTAAGCATCTGCAAATTTTATTTGGCACCAGCTTTGAAGATCTGTGATATAAAGAGATTTCAACTTGATACACTTACTAAATGCACCAATACCAATATCCGTTACACTATTTGGAATATTAATGCTTTCAAGGCTTGTGCAGTAGTAAAATGCGTTATTGCCAATACTCGTCACGCTATCGGGGATAGTTACGTTGGCAAGAGCAAAACAATAATCAAACGCGGCGTTGCCGATACTCGTAACACCGTTCGGGATATTGATGGAAGCGAGTAATTTGCATTCAAAGAATGCACGCTCTCCAATACCTACAACGCCGTTGCCCATTGTTACACTTGCGAGATTTGCACAACGGGCGAACGCTTCATATCCGATACTTGTCACACTATTGGGTATATTGATACTCTTAAGATTGCCACAATTCAAAAACGCACATGTATCTATACTCTTTACACCCTCACCTATCGTCACATTTGTAAGGCTTGTGCAATTGCTGAACGCCTGCAGACTAATAGTCTCCACTCCTTCGGGAATATTTATACTGCGAAGACTTGTGCAACCGTAAAACGCCCATGTTCCAATAGATTTCAAGCCGTTCGGCAGAGTAATACCGTCAAGTTTTGTGCATTCGTAGAACGCATATGTATCAATGTTTGTAACTCCGTCAGGTATATTGATACTTACAAGATTTTGGCACCATCTAAATGCAAAATCGCCAATACTCTTAATACTCTTGCCCAAAATTACACGCTCAAGGCCGGTGCAACGCTGGAAGGCAGCGGAGCCAATACTAACAACACCGTTACCGACAGTAACGCTGATAAGACTTGTACACTCGTAAAACGCATGATCGCCCATACTTGTTACGCTGTCGGGAATAGTGACGTCGGTAAGTGATGAGCAGTATGAAAACGCGTAATTACCAATAATTTCTGCTTTGTCAGAAATTTTTACGCTCGCAAGGCCTGTGCATTCGTAGAACGCATAATCGCCAACGGTCGTCACACTGTTGGGCATAGTAATACTCTGAAGTTGTGTACAACCTGCAAACGCAGCGTCCCCGATTGAAACAATCCCCTCGGGTATAGTAACGGATCTAAGTCCTTTTAATTTTGTAAACGAATTGTAACCAATAATTTTTGTTGACTTACCAAAGGTGCTGAATGAAGTAATATTCGAATCTATAACCAAATGCAAATACAAATACTCATTTTGAGTATTGCCCAAATATACTGCGTTATTATAATGGTTGACTAAAAGCTTAGAACATTGAGAAAATGCATTTTTGCCAACCTTATTCAATGTGTTGGGCAAAATGATGTTGGTAAGAGACAGGCATTCACTGAATGCATTCTCACCTATGCTCGTCACGCCATCGGGGATAGTCACGCTCGTAATACCTACACACCGACGGAATGCCTCATCACCTATGCTTGTTACCGATTTGCCGTTGTATGACGACGGAATAACTACATCCACAGGCATATTATTTATGTCTTTCGCCTTAATACTGTATGTACCGTCAGAAAGCTCGGTGTATATAAAATATTTGTCCGCAATCGGCGGTTTCTCTTTGCCGCAAAGCGTGCACGTACCGTCCACATAATTATGCTCACATCCCAGTGGATAGTCGTCCTCGAAAAAGGTATGCATCAGAAGATAAATAGCATCGTTTGCATCCACCTTGCCACTGTTATCATAATCTGCGCTGCCCGTGATGGGATAATCGTCCGCAAAAAACGTGTGCATCAAAAGATATATCGCGTCGTTTGCGTCCACGTTGCCGTTGCCGTCAAAGTCACCTGCCGCCGCGCCGGCGGTAAGAACCGACATCGCCAATACCGTAAAAATGAAAAATACAGTTACCGTCTTTTTCAGAATACTTTTCAATGCACTGCCCTCCGATATGTAATCTAAATTTTTTCCTTGTATTTTATTATATCATAATGTGAATCTTCTTGCAACACCCAAAACAAAATATCCCCGCATGATGCGGGGATATTTATCATTAATTTATCATTAATTTAACATTAACTCTGACTGTTATAATGAACAGTGGCGTTCTTCAAAGGCTCGTTGTTTTCGCCGATGCTGATCTTTGCCCATTCTTCCGCAGTACCGGTGTAGTAAACATCGGTGATCTGGGTACAGCTCTTGAATGCGCCAACGCCGATACTCTTGACGCTGCTTCCAATGTTTACGCTCTTAATACCGGTACAGTTATAGAACGCATATTGGTATACGTCATATGTCAACAGAGGAGATTCGGGCAAGGTGATAGAAGTATCATTTCCCGTGTAGCCGATAAGCAAAATATTTGTGCCGTCTCTATATGCGGTATAACCGCTCATCTCTTGTATCTTGGTCTCACCGGAATGTACACCTATAGCATTCTTGGCAATGCCGCCGTAAGTGTCAGCCCCTTTGATTATATTCAGCTCGGAGAGATCGATTACTTCAACAAGTCTGTAGCATCCCGAGAATGCATTATCGCCTATGCTCGTGACGCTGTTTGGAACGGTTATGCTTGTAAGACCCAGACAATCGGCAAAAGCATTTTCGCCAATACTGCTTACTTTGCTGCCGAGTGTTACTTTGGTGAGATTTGAGCAATTCTTAAACGCATCGCTGCCAATGGTCGTGATGCTGTCGGGAATGATTACCGTCTTAATATTTGCACAACCCGCGAACGCGGAGTCAACAATAACGGTTACTGCTTTTCCGTCGAATTCTGCGGGAATTGGCAATGTCTGAGGCAGTGAGTTCTTGTCCTTGGCTTGTATGCTGTACGTTCCGTCGGGAAGTATGCTGTAAGTGAAATGCTCATCCGAAACGGGAGGAATGTATTCGGGCCATGCGACGGGGGCACCGTCAACATAGTGCCAGAAATTACCCTCTTCCATAGGTTCGGTCTCTCTGTAGTAGTAAACTGTTGCGGCGGTAAGCGACGAATTGGACGCATCGACGCTGACGCTTGCCCACTGCGCGGGAGTGCCTGTATAGTACACATTGGTGAGTGTCAGGCAATTGGCAAATGCATCTTTTTGGATGGATGTTACGCTTGTGGGAATGACGATATTTTGCAATATCACGCAATAATTGAACATATTGGTGCTGATGCTTGTCATGCTGTCGGGGATGGAGATATTCTTAAGAGTCATACAACCCGCAAATGCGTACTGATCGATGCTTACTATGCTGTTGGGCAGGTCAACCGTTTGCAATCCGATACAACCCGCAAACGCACCCTGCTCGATACGGGTAACTCTGTCGTGGAAGACTACTTCGGTAAGGCTTGCGCATCCCGGGAACAGCCATTCACCGACAACGGTGACACTGTCGGGAATTATGAGCTCGGTCAGCAGCGTGTCACCCACGTACACGTTGATCCTGTTCATAATTTGATTCTCTACATCGGCGCCGTTGTACAACGGATTACTGTAAAGGTCGGTAAAGGCTGTATGGCACCACGCGTCAATGCTTGTGATGTATATTGATTTCAATGCGGGACAATCACGGAACGCACCCTTGCCGATCACGGTCACGCTTTCGGGAAGCGTCAGATCGGTAAGCTTATTGCAACCGCTGAATGCATCGTCGCCTACAAAACGAGTAGAACCGCTGATCTCCGCCGAGGTTATATCTTTGCTTACAGCCGAGTGCAGATACAGATATTTGTTAGTTGCATTGCCAATATAATTTGCGTTGCCGTATTTATTGAACGCAATGTTGGTACAGTCGGCAAAAGCGTAAACACCGATGCTCTCTATGCTGTTTGGAATGGTTACGTCGGACAAACGCGAACAGCCGTTGAACGCATTATCTCCGATAGCGGTAAAGCCTTCGGGAAGCGTAATACCCATAAGCTTATCACAGTTACGGAACGCGCTACTGCCGATAGTTGCCAAAGAATTGCCCACGGTGATCTTTGCAAGGCTTGCGCAATCCTTGAACGCCTCGTTGCCAATGCTTGTTACTTTATCGCCAAATACGACGTCAGAAAGCGCCGAGCATCCGACAAAAGCGTTATTTCCGACAACCGTAGCTCCGCTTACCGTAACATTCATAAGGTTGGTACAGCCGTAAAATGCACTTCTGCCGATCTCAACAGCGTCGCCCGGAGCAGTAATGCTGATAATGCCGGTACAGCCGTAGAACGCCTCACCGCCGATACTCTTGATGCTTGCGGGAATATTTACATTTTTAACTACTGTACAGTTGTAAAATGCCTTGTCAGCAATGCGTGTTATCGCCTTGCCCTCATAGGTGTCGGGAATAATTATGCTTTCGGGCATGTCGTTTACATCCTTGACAGCAATGCTGTAGGTGCCGTCGGAAAGCATTGTATATGTAAAGTATTCTTTTGCGGGCTTTTCCAGCTTATCTCCGCATACTGTGCAGACATAGTCCACATAATTGTGCGGCTTGGGAGCTACGGGACGCTGTTCCTCCAGAACAGTGTCGCAGACCGAGCAGTGAGAGCCTTCGGTAAGACCGGGATTGGTACAGGTAGCTTCTACCGCCTTATCCGTCACAGGGCTGTGGCCCAACGCCGCCACAATGCTCTGCTCCTTGAGCACCTTTTCACAGAGTGAGCAATACTTTCCTTCGGTCATACCCGTTTGGGTGCATGTGGGAGCCACTGCTTCAATCGTTACTTCGTCATGCTCGCACAAAAGATATTCTATTTTCACCTCAGCATTGTTGGGTAACCACGTGGATGCCTTATCTATGCTGTTCCATTTAGCCGCCGAGCCGAGATAACCGATATTGGTCAAAGCAGAGCAGCCGCGGAATGCATAGCCATCCAGCTTGGTTATGCTGTCCGGTATGATAACGCTCTTTATGCTCTTGCAGTTCCAGAATCCGTATAACGATACTCCGACAACCGCCTTGCCGTTATACGTACTTGGAATGGTAATATGCTCGGGCATATCGTTTTTGTTCTTGGCACCTATAGTGTACGCATCTCCCGACAATGTGAAATTAAAATATTCCAAGGGAGTCGTCTCCATTGCTTCGCACACAGAACAAATACCGTTTACATAGTTATGGTCACACAGCGGATAATCCTCCGGGAAAAACGTGTGCATCAGCACGAAAATGGCATCGTTGGCATTGACATTGCCGTCGTTGTCAAAATCCGCATTTCCTGCGATCGGATAATCCTCCGGGAAAAACGTGTACATAAGCAAATAAATGGCATCATTTGCGTTGACAACACCGTCACCGTCAAAGTCACCCGCCGCGGCACTTGCCGATAATACACACAGCACCATTGCCGTAAGTATGCATATGGCTACAATCATCTTCTTAAATAAGCTTTTCAATGCACTGTCCTCCGATATGTAATAATAAATTTAGATCCTTGCATTTTATTATAGCACATATATTGTTTTTTTGCAATTAAAAAATCTATAATTTGAATAAAATTGCAAGACTAATTATTTTGTTGACAAACATATTTTGGTGTGGTAGAATAAATCCAGCAAAAAGTTAAAGGAGTGTGTCATGAAACCGTTCTGGGGTATAAACATCACCGAAGATAAGCAAAACACAAGCTATAACGCGCAAAGCTTTGTATCAGCCACCACATCTCCGTTACATAAAAAAGAACTTGAATCTGCATGTCGGGCGCTCTTGAGGAGCTCAGTAACAAAAGCACCGTTATCAAAGCTCGCCCTTATCGGACTGCTCTGGGCAGTCATCATAGCAGCAATACTGCTTAAAGTTACCGGCGTTTTGGATAAATTACCGTTCGTGGCTGTCATCATATGCGCGGTCATGTTGGCAATAATAATCCTTCGCGTGATCCTTACCGTTAAAGACAGAAAAAAACATAAAGAAAATCCAAAAAGAAATGCCGCCCAAGAACAGTATGACAGCATAGTACGGCTCATACACAGCGATCTCGGTGTTCCCGAAAATGCACTTGACGTGGACGTAATGGAATTCGCATATACCGTATGCGACGGTGAGATCCGCCCCGATGAGGAGTTTTGTGAAAATCTGTATTGTACGCTCAGCGTCAAAATGTTCCTTAAAGAAAATAAGCTGTGCTTTGCAGATACCGAAAACTTATACAGCATAGATGTTTCCGAGCTCAAAAGCATTAAAACGGTCAGAGAAGATGTGATTATGGAATTCTGGGATAAGAATATCCCCTGCAACGAGGGCATATATGCTCAGTATGAAATGGTTCCGCTGGCAGACGACAGCTATATCATGCCTCATTATCACATTCTGGAGTTTGAGCACAAGGGCGAGATATTCGGAGTGTATTTTCACTGCTATGAGTTACCCGCTTTCCGCAAGCTTTCGGGACTTGACGCAGAATAATGCGCCGGCCGCTTTCCATCAAAAAATTTCAGTTAAAAATTATAAAGCAAGAGGACAACATGAAAACATATTTATTTGACTTTGACGGCACGCTGGTCGACTCCATGCCTACCTTTGCCGCGGTAATGCTTA
Source organism: Eubacteriales bacterium (assembly GCA_045586785.1). Classification (GTDB taxonomy): domain Bacteria; phylum Bacillota; class Clostridia; order Oscillospirales; family CAG-272; genus UMGS1002. The sequence goes on from JAZNBA010000089.1 coordinate 74,463, forward strand.
ACGTTCTGGACTCCCGCGGTATTCCCCACCCCGACGATCTTATCAAAATAGTCACCCCACTGGGCGACCGCAAATCAGCCGAATACTACGTTGAACTGGGCTTGAACATGACCGTTCCCGAAATACTTGAGGAGATCCGCAACAATTTCGTCGAGGCATACACATATAAAATACCCGCAAAAGCCAACGTTATCGAAACGCTCAAAAAGCTCAAGGCGCAGGGTCACGACCTCAACGTTCTGACCGCAAGCCCACATACCTCGCTTGACCCCTGCCTCAAGCGGCTGGGAATATACGATCTGTTCTCCAACGTCTGGGCGTGCGATGCCGACTTCGGCACCACCAAGACGGATCCCGACATTTACAAGCAGGCGGCACAGCGCATGGGTGTCAAAGTAGAGGACGTTATCTTCATTGACGACAATCTTTACGCAGATATTGCGGCTAAAGAGGCGGGCGCTGTGGTCTACGGAATATACGACGACTCCTCTGCCGAGTTCGTTCAGCAGATCAAGGACGCTACCGACCTCTATATCTACGACTTTGCAGAGCTTCTGCAGAATTAAGACGGCAATAACATATAAAATTACCCGTTGAGTCAATGACCCAACGGGTAATTTTATATATTTAGAACCCGCACTCGCGCTGAAAATCAGCCAGCGCGCTGACGTATCCCTCTTTGTCCACGGGAAAAGCAAGACCGTGTCCCGCACCCTTTATGACCTTAAAGCTTTTTTGCGAAGCGCACGCTGCATAAAGCTGTTCGCTCATTTCGCACGGTACAAAATCATCCGTGTCGCCGTGAATAAATATTACAGGAATCTTGCATCTTTTTACAGCCTCAAGCGGTGTTGTTTCTTCAAGGTCAAAGCGCCCGAAGATGCGACCGCCCAGCTTTATAAACGGATAAAGCAGGTCTGCGGGCAGCTTCATTTCGCGCACGACTTTTTTGATAATGTCCTTCGCCGTGCTGTAGCCGCAGTCGGCAAGCACGCAAACCACATTCTTGGGCAAGTCCTCCTCGCCCGCCGCCATCATCACCGTCGCCGCGCCCATTGATATGCCCGTGATGACTATTTTTGTTTCCGCGCCAAACTTCTCGGCAACGAATTTTGCCCACGCCACGCAGTCGCGGCGCTCGTTGATGCCGAACGTGACCACGTGTCCGTCACTGCGCCCCGCACCCCGCTGGTCTACCAGTATTGCGCTTCTGCCCAGCGCAAAGCAACGCTCAACTCCGCCGCTGAGATCGCGCTCGGAGTTGCCGCCATAGCCGTGAAACAGTATCTCGATCATCGCGCCCTTGTGGTGCTCGTAATATTTACCGCGAAGCGTCAGTCCGTCAAACGACTTTATCTCCAAGTCCTCGTGGGGCATAGAGCGTATCATTTTAGTCCAGTTGACCATATCCTCGCGGAACACCTCGTATATCTCGCCGTCGGGTATGTCGTATTCGTCGGGACCGGGAAGCCGCCTTTTAGGCGTATAAAACACGCGATAAAAGCAAATGTATGCCGTAAGCAGCACCAAAAATGCCAAAAACAGCACCGCACCGCCGATTATCCAAAGAATCGTGCCCATTATTCTACTGTGCTTCCTACGTAAACAAACGAATTATTCTTAACTCTCAGGCTTACGATAGCCTTACCGCAGGTGTCGATTGTCATAACACGGCAGAAGTCCTTTTGCTCGTCAACCACTCTGACCTCGATCTTATCCCCGGGGATGCCCGACAGATCAAAGGTCAGCTCGGTGTCCTCGTTTGCATAGTTTGCCGCAATAACTGCCGCGCGCGCTCCGTCGGAGGCGGCGCAGGCGTATATCTTGGCGTCCTCGCACTCGGCTTTGTACGCCGACTTCATTTTGTAAAGCTCGTTGAATGCTTTGAAGGTATAGAAGGGCTTGAGCGGCTTGACTGTCGCCTTTTGCTTGCCTATACCCATTTTGTCAACGTCAAAAAGTCCGCACCATTCCTTGACAACATCGCCCTCAAAGTATGTAGCAACATCGATATTGGTCAGCGCCTGCATAGCGCACAGAGTTGCGCCGCAGAATGCCGCGCCCACATAGCTTTTCAGCGTTACGTAGCTGTCTGCCTGGTCTGACCAGTCGCGCATATAGTTCCATTCATCGAAAACGTTTTCGGCGTCGGCATAGCCGTAGCGCGCCTTGAGATCGTCTGCCGCGGCGGAGGATTCAAGCAGGGTGTTTATATCCGAATAGTATCTGTGCCATGAATAAAAATCCAACGGAACAGGCTCGCTCCATGTGCTTATATACTTGAAAAAGTCCTCCATAAACGGACTGACGGCACGTGTAAACGCGCATCCGCCTATCTTCAGATGAGGGAATTTCTTTTTAAGATATGTAGCGCTGACGCAGTACAGCTCATAGAACTGCTCGGGTGTACCGCACCACATATTTGTGCCGCCCTTGGCGCAGTTATCCGACTCATTCCATATCTCCCAATAGCGTATATTCCACTCAAAGCCGTCAGCCCAACCCTCGGTGTAGTGACGGATAATGTGCTCGCAAATGCGCGCCCACTTTGCGAAATCCTTGGGGGGATAAACGTATCTCTTGACGGGGGCATGTTCAATGGAAACGCCAAGGCGGAACAGCGGCTCACTGCCAACCTCAACGCAGTGGCGAAGATACTCGTCGGTCAGACCGAAATTGTAGTTTTCGGGCTTGGTCTCGTCCGCGTCAAAATTCTTGAAAATGCACGGAATATCAACAAACTCGCCCGAGCCGTAAGGATATTCAACGTCGTGAAGACGGGCAAAGGGTATTCCCGCCTCGCGGTACTGAGGACGGGCATCGTAGGTAAACACCTTAGTCATAGGACCCGAATTAACACCGTGAAGCGGACGTATAACGCCCGAAGACTTTGCTGAAAAATCCACTTTTACAGTTGACATAATTTACATCCTCATTTCGAAAAATTTGCTTTTTATTTTAAACCATTATAGCACACCGAAACGCGTTTTGCAACAAAAAAAGTAAAAAATGAGCAGGTATAAAAATATTGAAGTATTATATAAATAAAAGGCGGGAGGGGGCTTGCCCCTCCCGTGTTGCATTTAAAATCAAACAATAAGATACCCCACGCCGTCAAGCACATCCGTAAGTCCCTTTGACAGCGAATTATTTTCACAAATACGTGCGGCATCCGCGCGGTAGCGCCGTGCCACGCTCCAAAGCGTATCACTGCCGGCAGGGTAGCACACCACCAGCTCACCTCGCCGCGCCGCGGGCGCGGGAGAAAACCTCACCTCACCCGGCATTTTTATTCTGACGGGCTTGCACGCTCTCCACGCCACGGCAATCTCCGAATCAACAGACACGCGCTCGCCGTCCATCCGCGCGCGGCAAGAGGTGACGGTCAACACAGCATCAATTTCCGCGTCATCTGCCTCTGCGGGCATATCCGCCTCATAACGCAGAGGCGATGTCAGCTGAGCACGCCCGAACTCATCTCCGTCGGCATAAAGCAGGTCATATTTGACCTCACCCGTAATAACACAGCGCCGTCCCTCGGTGGTGATGTCCGAAATATCCGCATCACCGTCAACACATATCACTGTGGCGCCGGGCGGCAATGCGTTCTGCTCCGCGTCAAACACACCGCTTTGAGTAAAATTGCCGTTTGCGGCGCGAAGCGGAGAGGTCAGCGTTTTGTGTTCGTACTCAACCGCCGCGTCTGCCGCCGTGGAATAAATATCCCGGGGATATGTAAGCTGTTTTTCCGCCTGCGCTTGAGCATACAGAGCGATCATCGCCTCACAGCCCAGTCTTCCGTCCTGTACGCTTACATTGACGGTCTGGCAATCGCCCCATGCGCAGCATTCGGCGTCCCGCGTGATCCCCATAGCCGATATCTCGTGTGTAAACGGCAGCTTGCGGCTGATAAACTCCACTTTACCCTCACCGTCACGGCACAGCAAAATACCCAGCATCAGCTCGCCGCGGCAGATCACGCCGTCATCAGCAGCCGCCGCTTCGCTGACAAACACCTGTCCGTTTGCCGAAATGACACGCGTATCGCCCTCGCGCTGCTCCAAGATGATCTCGTCTCCCAGCGTCACCGCCTCGTCACACACCGATATCACATCCGCATATCCCACGCGGCAAAGCAGTCGGCGCAGTGTTGATGCATCGTCAAGACCGCTGATGCTCTCCTCACACCGCGCGTTTGCGTACGCCTTCACGTCAGCGCCCAGTCGCGTGCGCATGCTTATCTTGCGCGGTGCCGTGACCCGTCCCACAACGCTTTCGGGATATACTCTTACGCACATAGACACACCCGCGCTCATATCCGCGTTGTCAGTGTCCTTTACATCGGTGTTCATAGAATAATCCGACGTGACTCTTGACGAATACAGCTGACCGTCCTCGCCGCAGTACAGCACGTCATAGCAAATACTGCCCGAAAGCTCGACCTTTCCCGAGCCTATGTACTGAATCGGCGGCGTCAGCACGGCATCAATTTTCAGCAGCTTGTTTATTTCGGGCTGGTAATCGGGAAGTGTGAACTCCTCCGACAGTTCTGCCGACTCTTTTTTGTCGCAAACACATATCCTGAATTGCTCGGGCACAAATTCGCCCTTATTGTAATTTTCCATATCGCTTCCTCCGACATAATTTGTTTCGGTAAAATATATGCCGCAGAGCGCAAAAATATTACAACTTACATCTGCGGCAGACTTTGCGCGTTTATAAGCGCGTCGAAACAAGCATCGTCGGGATACTCCACACGAAAGCCTGTGATATGTATTATTCTGCGCGCGGAGTAATTATAGCTTGACAGCGGACGGTCAAGTGCGTCGTTTGTGTGTGCCGTGACAAGTATATCGCCGCCGCTGAAATCGGTGATAAGCAAGGAGTGATAAAAATCACCCTCCTCGTTTGCAAGCTGGACAACGTCGCCCACGTCTGCCCGCATATCGCCCACACGCTCACCAAACGGACCGATTCTGGTCTGCGGCGGCGCAAAATCACCCTCACCCGTCATATATTCAAAAAAATACTCCACTCCCGTCCAAGCGGGAGCGCGGTCGGTAGGCGAGCGGTAGTACCAACCGAAGGTGGGGGTGTAATCCATGACACAGCCGCCCGCCAGCACGCTCTGCGACACAAAATTGGTGCAGTCGCCGCCAATTCCCGTAAAATCCTCAAACAGCGGATTGCGCTCCCGCGCCCACCGCCTTGCATATTGCACCGCACGCTCGCGATTATATGGCTTTATCAGTAACATAGTGACTCCTTTTCGTTTCATTTTATAACATAATATGCGCAAAAAAATATCCTGCTCATAAAATCACGCAGGCGGTTGCAAGGCGCGGTTTTATATGATATAATAAATATAATGTTATTATTTACGGAGTACACATGATAAAGATCTTTCATACCGCAGACCTGCACCTTGACGCCCCCTTTGCCGCGCTGGAGCCGTCGGCAAGTGAGGCTCGCCGCGCAGAACTGCGTCAGACCTACATTGATATGATGAAATACGCCGCCACCGAAAAGGTGGATATGGTACTCATACCCGGCGACCTTTTTGACAGCGCCTACGTCAACCGCGACACCGTATCTCTGCTCTGCTCGGGCTTTGAGGCGGTCAGCTGTCCCGTCATAATCTGTCCCGGCAACCACGACCCCTACACGCCCGACAGCATATACGCCACGGGCAAATTCCCCTCAAACGTATATATATTCAGTGACGAGACCCCCTCCTGCTTTGACTTTACCGAACTGGGCGTGCGCGTCTGGGGTGCGGCTTTCGTGCGCAAACTTATGGAAAACACGCCTATCGTCAAGATACCGCGTCTTGCCTCCGACCGCATAAACATTCTTTGCCAGCACGGCGACACCCGCAATCTGCTGTCCAAGAAATGCCCTCTCAATCCCCGCGACATTGCATACCGCGGCTTTGACTATGCGGCGCTGGGTCACATACATATGCCCGCCGAGCCCGAGGTCATCGACTATACCACCGTCGCTTATTCCGGCTGTCCGGTCGGACGCAGCTTTGACGAGGTGGGCTGGGGCGGCGCGCTTATGGTCACAATCGACGATGACCGCCGCGTATCAACGCAAAAGGTGCGCTTTGCCGACAAACGCTATATGATTGAGCGCCTTGATGTCACAGGTGCCGCCTCCTACACCGAGGTTGCAACCAAGATCGCCGAGCTTATCGACACGCGTCAGTACGGCAAGGAAACGTCTTTGCGCGTATACATTGAGGGCGAGGTAACACCTCAGCTTCGTTTACCGCTGACTTCCATGGTCAAAATGTGCGAAGCGCCGTTAGCTTACCTTGAGCTCAAGGACCGCACTCTGCCCGTATTTGATACGGCATATCTTGAAAACGACCTTACTCTTCGCGGCGCCGTATACCGTGAACTTGCCCCCCGCCTGCGCGAGGGCAGTCAGCATGACCGCGCCGTAGCCGCCGACGCGCTTCGCGCGGCGCTTGCGGCAATTGACGACCGCATAATCTTTTCCGATTCTGTTCCCCAGGCGGAGCTTACACAAACGGAGGACGGCAAATGAAACTGATACAGGCAAATATCATAGAATTCGCCGCTATGCGCGACCGTGTGTTTGATTTCGGCGCGGGCATGAACATAATCGAGGGAAAAAATGAGTCGGGTAAGTCCACTCTGCTGGCATTTATCCGCTTTATGCTTTACGGCTTTTCGGGACGCGCCACGCAAAACGGTGAGCCCTGCGAGCGTGACAGATATCTGAATTGGTCGTCCCGCCGTGCCGCGGGCACGCTGACGCTGGAAGCGAACGGTCATATCTTTCGCATTGAGCGGGAGGGTCACATATCTCAAACCACTCGCGGCGAGAGCTATATTGAAAAGCCGGTCCAGATAATCGACGCGGAAACGGGCACGCTTGTCCACAAGGGCAAATGCCCGGGTGAGCTGTTTTTGGGCATGAACGCCGCAGTTTTCTCGGCGACATGCTCGGTGGCACAGCTGTCTGCTCAAAGCATAAATTCCGCAGAGCTTGGCAACGCCATCGAAAATATGCTGCAATCGGCAGATGAAAGCATCAACGTTACAAAAGTCTGCCGCCGTCTTGACGACGCACGCAAGGAATTGATATACAAAAACGGACGCGGCGGCAAGATCTACGATCTTCAGTGCGAGGCGGAAAATCTTGCTTCACAGCTCGAACGCGCCGAAAACAACGCAAAAACCATAATGGAGCTTGAGTCGGAGGCACTGCGTTGCCGTCAGGCTACTGCCGAAGCGTTCTCCAAGCAAAACAAGCTTTCCGAACTGTGGGAAAAAAGCGAGGCTTGGCTCATACTAGGTCGGTTTGAGCAATCGGTCAAGCTGTCTGACGAAATAGCTCAGCTCGATGGTCAGCTATCGGAGCTGCGCCGAAATTCCTTTGAGGGCGGCTTTATGCCCGAGGTGAACTACGTATCCGAGCTCAAAGCGCTGTCAAGCGAACTGTCCGCGGCACAGGACGCGGCATCGGACGCCGAATTAAAGCGCCGCCGCCACGAGTCCATCCTCACATACGACACTCAAAAAGCCGATATAGCACAGCAACTGCTGGACGGCGGCCACAGCAAAAACAGCATCGTAAACCGATATCTCGCACTCAAAAAGAGCGTTTCAAACGCGCAGATGTTTGGTCTGATGGCACTCATCTGCGGCGCGATCGCTATTGCGGGCGGAGTTGTCTCGGCGCTGGTCAGCACAGAGCTTATGATACTCGGAATAGCGCTCTCCGTGCTTGGCGCTGTTGGCATAATTGCGGGCGCGTTACTGCTTGGCTCAACAAAGAAAAAGAACGCCGCGGTGCTTGCGCTGCTCTCGGAAATACAGCTTGACTCCGATATGGGCGAAGACGATCTTGCACGCTACATTGACGACTGTCTTAATGCTTATACAAACAAGAAAAACTACATCGCCGCCCTGTCGGCGCTGACACAAGTCGCCGAAAACTGCCGCGAAAACGTAAAGCGCATAGTAAAAGCGGCACACGCAACGCTGAAAAAAGCAGGTATTTTGTCCGATGTCACAGCCGACGCGACTGTCACGGCATTGCGTTCAACCGCATTGAAATGCGAGGAATTCATATCTGCGCAAGCCGCGCTCTGCCGCCGTATTGACTCGGCTCGCGCCGAAAAAACACGGCTTGACGAAAGTCTTTCGTCTTACGACGAAGCATTTATCCGAGCCCGTGCCTCAAAGCTTGACCGTAAGGATGCCATAAGCTCTGCCGAACACACACAGCTCCGCGACAGATTTGCCGCCGAGGTGCGCGAGGCATACGACAGACAGACCGCAGTTGAGCGTCAGATAGCCTACTACGAGGGGCAGGAGACCTCTCCCGCCCGCATCAGCTCACGACTTGAGCTGTGCCGCGCAGAAGAAAAACGGCTGACACGCCGCGCCGAGGCGCTCATTTTAGCACGTGAAGCCATTGAGTCGGCAAGCGGCAAGCTGCGCCGCGGCTTTACCCCCACACTGCGAAGCGAGGCAGGCAAGCTGCTGTCTCCGCTGACAGCGGAGCGCTACACCGAGCTTGGAATTTCGGATGAATTTGCGCTGTCGCTGGTGGCAGACGGTTCAACACGCTCGGTATCTTACATGAGCGGCGGCACGCGGGATGCGTCTTATCTTGCCCTGCGCCTGGCGCTTACAAAGCTGCTCTGTACAAAAGAGCGTCCGCCCGTATTGCTTGACGAAGCCCTTTCCCAGCTTGATGACAGCCGCGCCGAGGGACTGCTCGGAATGCTGTCCCAATGGTGCTCAGACGGCAACCAGTGCTTGCTGTTTACCTGTCACACAAGAGAATCGGGTCTCGCGCAGAATTATACGCATATCAAACTGTAAAACACATAACAACGCCCTCCCCTTTTGGGAGGGCATCATTTTATTCACAGTAAAAGAGCGCAAAAACCGTTTTTTTCTCTACACACTCTTGCGCAACCTATAATTGACACGCTTACTATAGACAATTCCGCACCTTTAAGATATAATGTTGACAGCCAAAGGAGGTGTTTATATGACAATAGGTCAAAGAATTGCAGAACAGAGAAAGAAATGCGGCTATTCGCAGATAGACATTGCAAAAAAGCTGAATGTCAGCCGCCAGGCGGTATCGCGCTGGGAAATGGACGCCGCCGCACCCGATACATATAATCTTATTGAGTTGGCGGAGCTACTGGGAGTTACTGTGGAATATATAACGCTGGGCAGGGAGACGGCTGATGCTGTTGTTACCGAGCGGATAGCTATGCCCCCCGAAAAAAGTCCCCTGAGCATTCTAAACATTATTCTTATCACGCTTGCGGTGTGGGTAGGAGCGGACTTGTTGCTTGTCTATGTACTGCCTATACTTAAAGGGTGGAATGTATATAACTCATTTTATATATTGCCGTACATAATTGCACCTCTTCCCTTTGCGCTGCCGGGCAAAAAGATACACGACTTGAGTATGCGCGGTATAATGCGGCTGTATTTGGCGGCGTTTGTTACGGCGCTTTTGGTATCTGCGGCAAGCTTTGGGCATATGGCAATTTATTCTGTTACAAATAGGGCGCTCAATACGTTGGAATTCATGCTTTTTGACGGTGGCGGAAGAGTGAGCTTTATCTTTTGGGGACTTGCCCTGATACATATGGCAGTAATGCTGCCGATCTTTCGATGTCGTAAAATGAATATGCTGAGCAGAATACTGACCTCCGTTCTATCTGCCCCCGCCGTAATATTTTTCGGTTTTTACGCTATGGAGCTGTTCGGATACGGAGAATTTTATATAAATCACTGGTGGTGGACGGCTGCTTGCGCGCTGATCTATTGGGTGAGCTTGGGTGTTTATTGGCTTATAAGATCAAAAAAATTCACAATTAATTCTCATAACTCTTGAAATGCGGACGATTTGATTGTATAATAAAGGTAAACAAAAAAGTCGGCGCACTGCGTCGTATCAGGAGGAACATTATGAGAAAGTTAGGTGTAAACTACAGCGCAAAATGGGGTGTTCCCTTTGCTGAGTTTTTGAAGATCATTAAGGACATCGGCTTCGAATGCTTCTTTACCGGCGTTCCCAAGGCCGAGAACATTCCCGTTATGGCTCAGGCGGCTAAAGAGCTGGGGCTTGAATGGGAGACTATGCACGCGCCCTTCGGTCACATCAATGATATATGGTACGAGGGTGAGGACGGCGACAAAATGCTAAAAGAACTGCTCAACGGTGTTGACGCATGCGCCTCTGCCAATGCGCGCATACTTGTGGTCCACCTGTCCTCGGGCAACAACGCACCTCCCATCACCGACATCGGTCGCGCTCGCTTTACTCAGCTTGTTGAGTACGCCGCAGAAAAGGGCGTTTCTATTGCATACGAAAATCAACGCAAGCTGGCAAATCTGGCGTGGACCATGGAAGCCTTCGAGAAGTGCGAAAACGTAGGCTTCTGCTGGGACTGCGGACACGAAAGCTGCTTTACACCGGGACGTCAGTATATGCCCATTTTCGGAAAGCGTCTTATCTGCACTCACCTGCACGACAACCACGGCATCTACAACAAGGACGAGCACCTTATTCTGTTTGACGGCTCCATGGATATGGACCTGGTCGCACGTCAGATCAAAGAGAGCGGTTATGAGGGCTCGCTTATGCTTGAGATACTGGTTCAGAACAGTCATTACTACGATGATATGACATACCCCGAATACCTCACCAAGGGCTATGAGGCGGTCAAGCGTCTGCGCGCTATGATCGACGGTGAATAACGGTAAATAAAATATTTTATAGGGCGGCATCTTGTGGGATGCCGCCCTATTGACAAATTTCGCATAATGTGATATATTGATTCCGTATAATTCACTTGTTTAAGAGGTGAGCTTTTTGCAGACAACGGAATTGGAAATAATGACCGAGCAGGCAACCGCGGATGACGTGCTTCGCACAGCCATGGACGTTGGTGAGGGACTTTTGCGTTCGGGTGCCGAAATTCGGCGCATCGAGGATACTATTACGCGTATTGCCAAGGCCTACGGTGCAGTACACGTTGAGGTGTTTACCATTACCACGTTAATTTTAGCATCTGTGCGTATGCCCGACGGCGGCTATTCCAGCCAGACACGGCGTGTGCTTACGTCCTCGAACAACCTGCACCGACTGGCAAAATACAATGAAATATCCCGTGAGATCTGCGCGGGCGGTGTATCTATTGAGGCAGCACAGCAAAAAATACGGCAGGTCAAGCGATCCGAGCCGTATCCCACTTGGATCATTTACATAGGTGCCGTTTTTGGCGCGGGCGGCTTTGCAATGTTTTTCGGCGGAAGCTGGCTTGACGGCATCATAGCAGCGGCCATCGGCGTTATAATGACACTTATTGACACCTACAAGCCGCCATTTATTAACAGCATGTCAAACGCCGTCATCAGCTCCTTTATAGCAGGCGTGCTCGCCGAGCTTTGTGCCTACTTCGGACTGTGCCACAACATGGATATGGTCATAATCGGCACGATTATGCTGCTCATCCCGGGTCTTACTATCGGAACATCGATACGCGATATGCTTTGCGGTGACATAGTAACGGGCTCCATTCGTCTGATACAGTCCATACTGCTTGCTTGCGTTATTGCCTTTGGATACGGCGCCGCAATGCTTTTGATGGGGGGCATACTGGTATGACGGAATTTCTGATAGGTATATTTACCGCCGCCATAAGCACGCTTGGCTTTTCTCTTCTGTTCCGCGTTGACAAAAAATATCTTTTGTGGGGAGTTCTCGGCGGCGCACTTTCCTGGGCAGTATATCTTGCCGTTGAAATGGTTTTGTCGAATACATTTGTCAGTGCCATTGCCTCCGCAGTGGTGGCTACGGTATATTCGGAAATGTTAGCTTATGCTCTTCACACTCCCGCCACGGTGTTTTTGCTTCCGTCACTTATACCTATGGTGCCCGGTAGCAGTCTTTATTACACCATGAGCAATCTGATCATGAAGGACTATGCCATGGCGGCGGAAAAAGGCATCCAGACCATTGAGGTCATGCTGGGTCTGTCGGGCGGAGTCGTTGCGGCATCGCTGATCTTCTACGCCATAAGGCACATAAAAAGAAAAAAGCACTGATCTGCGGTAAGGTTGATCACATAATGCGGCAATAATACAAAAAAGCTATCTTGTTACATCATGCAAGATAGCTTTTATCATTCAATTTCCAGTTCTTCGGATTGAAAAATATCGTCATTCAAAAATTCGTGAAGAGGCATATCAAAGCCTCTCGCTAATCGAATAACCATACTTAATGTTACAGTTTTATTTCTACCGTTAATTATGCATTGCATACTTCCGTGTTGTATGCCGGAATTCTGCTCCAGCCTATACTGTGTTATTCCCTTTTGTTTCAACAAATCGGAGATACGCTTTGCAACAGCGTCATTTACAGTCAAGCAACTTACCTCCTGCAGAGATTTAGCTATGTAGTTATGACTACGCATATATTTTATCAATATTTACATAAAAATATAAGAAGTTGTACCTACATATTGCTTGAATTTATTATCATTATATGTTATAATATGTAGGCATACCTACGCATCGGAGATACATACTATGATAATAACCTTCTGCGGACATTCCACTTTTACTCCAACACCGGAATACGAGCAAAAGCTTCTCTCTCTTTTACATGAACTGGTCGTTGATGGCAGCACTGAATTTTTTCTCGGCGAATACGGTGCTTTCGACACCTTTGCATACGAATGCTGTAAAAAAATCAAGGCAACGCACCCAAACGTAAAGTTGATATTTGTAACTCCGTACATAAGCCCCGAATACCAAAAAAATCATTTGAATTACCAAGAAATGCGATACGATCACATCATCTATCCTCCGCTTGAAAACGTACCGCCAAAATTCGCCATATCCCGTCGCAACAAATGGATGGTGCAAAAAGCAAACCTTGTTATTGCATACATCCGCCACGACTGGGGCGGCGCATATAAAACCTATCAGTACGCACGGCATCTGGGCAAAAAAATATGCGATCTGTAACACGCAATCGCTACGTTTTTTTCTCCCTCTCTTGACAAACACCCTCATTTGTGGTAACATTATATATTATTATATGATGCATCACTATGGGGGTCATTTCATTATGAAGCAAAAAATACAGTCAATGCGCGAAACGATCGAAGCGCGTCTGTCGACGGTTTCGTCCACGGCAGAGCTGCGTGAGATACGCTCCGCATACCTCAGCCGCACCGGTGAGATACCGGCTCTTATGAAGCTGCTGGGTTCTCTGCCCAAGGAAGAGCGTCCCGAGGCAGGTAAATATATCAATGAATTCAAAAACTGGGCTACCGACCGCATCGAGCAATATGAAAAAACTCTTGCGGCAAAGGAGCTGACAGAGCGCTACGAGCGCGAGGCTGTGGACATTACCATGCCTGCCGTTTCCCGTCCCATGGGCTCTCTGCATCCCGTCACGCTGGTTCGTGACGAGCTGGTGCGCATTTTCTCGGGCATGGGCTTTGTTGTCTATGACGGCCGTGAGATCGAGGACGATTACCACAACTTCACCGCCCTCAACCAGCCCAAGGATCACCCCGCCCGCGACAAGCAGGACACCTTCTACGTAACCGAGGACATTCTGCTGCGCACACACACTTCTCCCGGTCAGATACACATGATGGAGACTACCAAGCCGCCCTTCAAGGCAGTTATGCCGGGTCGCGTTTTCCGTTGCGACGACGACGCCACCCACGCGCCCATGTTCCATCAGATAGAGGGCCTTGTTATCGACAAGGGGCTGTCCCTCTGCGACCTTCACGGTCTGCTTGACACACTTGCAAAGGCTATGTTCTCCGAGGATACAAAAACTCGTTTCCGCCCCTCCTACTTCCCCTTCACCGAGCCCAGCGTCGAGGTCGACGTAAGCTGCATGGAGTGCGGCGGCAAGGGCTGCCGTCTGTGCAAGGGCACAGGCTGGATCGAGATTCTGGGCGGCGGCGTTGTAAACCGTCGCGTCATCGAGAACTGCGGTCTTGATCCCGACGAGTGGACAGGCCTGGCATTCGGCGCAGGTATGGAGCGTATCGCTATGCTCAAATACGGTCTTAACAACATTCACCTGTTCTATGACGGTGATGTCAGAATTCTTTCTCAATTTCACTGATAGGAGGACAACGCCATGTATTTACCTTTAAGTTGGCTGCGCGAGCTGGTTGAGCTCGACGGCATTGAACTCAAAACAATAGAAGACGGGCTGTTTTCCTGCGGTCTTGAGGTTGAGGAAAAGGCACCCGTCGCACCCGACATTTCGGGCGTTTACGTAGGTCGCGTCAAGAGCATCGAGCGCCACCCCGATTCCGACCATATGTTTGTCTGCATCGTTGACTGCGGCGACAAGGGCAATGATATTCAGATAGTTACCGGCGCGCAGAACGTGCACGAGGGCGACATCGTTCCCGCGGCGCTTGACGGCGCACGAGTTTACGGTCGCCGCAAGGGCGACGACAGCCGCGCTCCCGAGGTTGCCACTATCAAAAACGGCAAGCTGCGCGGTATCGCCTCCAACGGTATGCTGTGCTCGGGCGAAGAGCTGGGCATTGACGACAACTGGTACGAGGGCGCTTCCGTCAACGGCATTATGATGCTGCCCAAGGACGCACCTCTGGGCGAGGACGTCAAAACGGTTCTCGGTCTTGACGACGAGGTCTGGGATATTTCGGTTACCGCAAACCTGCCTCACTGTCAGCACGTTTACGGCGTTGCCCGTGAGCTTGCGGCGCTTCTTGACCGTCCCTTCCATGCACCCGATACCTCTTATACCGTAAGCACCGAAAAGTCCGCCGACATTTCCGTCCGCGTTGACGCTCCCGATCTCTGCCCCCGCTATATCGGTCACTACGTTTACGACGTCGAGATCAAAAAATCCCCCGAGCTTATCCGCCGCCGTCTGCACATGTGCGGCATAAACGCAATAAACACCATAGTTGACATCACAAACTACGTTCTGGTTGAAATGGGTCAGCCCATGCACGCTTTCGACCTCAACAATGTCACCGACAACTCCATTATCGTCCGCCGCGCGGCCGAGGGCGAAAAGATAGTCACACTTGACGAGCGCGAATTCACGCTGTCAACCGATAATCTTGTTATCTGCGACGCATCCCGTCCCGTAGCGCTGGCAGGCATTATGGGCGGTCTCAACAGCGAGATCACCGAGAACACAAGCGAGGTTCTGTTTGAGGCGGCTAAATTCGAGCGCGGAAATATCCGCCGCACCTCCCGTTCGCTGGGTCAGTCCTCCGACTCCTCCCACCGTTTCGAGAAGGGCGTTGACGCTTACACCACCGGCATCGCTATGAACCGTGCTCTGCACCTTATCGAGGAGTTCGGTTGCGGTAAAGTCGGCGAGGCTCACTGCGACGTTTATGCAGACGCCGACCGCAAGCAGCCCTGCATTGCAACCACCTTCCGCGCCATCAACGACGTGCTGGGTATTGACGTCCCGAGCGATGCCATTACCGCTATCCTCTCCCGTATGAACTACACTCTTGAGATCAACGGCGACAACATCACCGCAACTCCCCCCGCATACCGCGAGGACATCGAGGGCAGTGCCGCTGACCTTGCCGAGGACGTTATCAAAATGTACGGCTACGACCACATCGTTCCCCGTTTCATGGTCAACGCTTCCATCACCGCAGGCGGTCACAACCGTGTTCAGAACAGCACCGCGGCATTCAAGAACTGTCTGTGCGCGCAGGGCTTCTGCGAGACCATCAACTATGCGTTCTATTCCACCTCCGAGCTTGACCTGCTCCGTCTGGCTGAGGACGCTCCCGAGCGTAACGCGGTACGCATACTCAATCCTCTCAGCGAAAAGTATGCAATTATGCGCACAACGCTTATTCCTTCTCTCTTGAACGTGCTCTCCAACAACTCCAAGCGCGGCAACGAAAACGCTTGCGTTTACGAGATAGCAAACGTGTTCGTTCCTCAGGGTGAGGCACTTCCCATTGAGAACAAGCGCTTCTGCTTTGCGCTTTACGGCAAGAACGAAAGCTTCTTCACCGCCAAGGGCGTACTTGAAACGCTGGCATCTCGCTTCGGACTGCAGTTCAGCTACGAGCGCACCACACGCACATTCCTGCACCCAGGTGCTACCGCTGCTGTCAAGTGCGGCAAGCGTGAGATCGGCGTGTTCGGTCAGTTGTCCTATGAGATCGCGGACGATCTTGACATCGCACAAAGCGTATTCGTAGGCGAGCTTGATTTTGACGCTCTGCTTGAGCTGTTCTCCACCAAGCTGACCTACGCTCCCGTATCTCCCTACCGCGATATTCACCGTGACCTTGCCATAGTCGCTCCCGAGGCTATGACCTGCGGCGAGATCGAGGCAGTCATCAAATCGGCTTGCAAGCTGGTAACAGAGGTCAAGCTGTTCGATATTTATCGCGGCGAGCAGATCGGCGCGGGCAACAAGAGCATGGCATTCGCCATTACCTTCACCCCCGAGGATAAGGAGCTCATGCCCGAGGACGCTGACAAGTTCATCGCAAAAATACTCAAATCTCTTGAATACAGACTGGGTCTTAAGATAAGAAGCTGAAAAGCATCGGAAATATCTCCGCCTCGGCGGAGATATTTCTTATTTTTTACTTGACATAAAATGCACATAATGGTATCATATTTATAATGAAACTTTTCGGAGGAAATTATGAATTCCAAACTAAAGACCGCCATAGCGTTAATACTTGTATTACTTACACTGGTATCCTGCTCCCCCGCCACAGGTAATCCCGACGGCACATCCGCTGACGATACTTCGGTAAACGATGTACCCGCGGAAACTACCGCTCCCGCACAAGAAGACCTTGATCTGGTACTCTTTGACCAAAACACCTCGTATCTCATTATGCGCGCCGAAGAGACCACCAAGATCATTATCGATATCGCCGCCGATCTGCGTAAGGCGATTGACGACATGACCGACATAAATAAGGTCAGCATACAGACCGACTGGCTCAAAAAAGGAACCGAGCCCGACCCCGCCGCCCTTGAAATACTGATCGCCAACACCAACCGTCCCGAGTCCGCCGAGGCAATGAAGGATCTTGCATACTCCGATTTTGCCATCAAAAAGGTAGGCAATAAGGTCGTCATCGCGGCGCACACCGAGCAAACTCTTAAGCAAGCCATAGATTATTTCCTCAACAACCTGCTCACAGCCGAGGGCGAGGGCACAAATAAAGTACTCAAGCTCAAGAGCGAGTACATTTCAAATTCGGGCATTACGGATATTATCACCTCCCCCGAACAGCTGGGAGAATACCAGATAGTTTATCCCACGGGCAATTCATCCATGATGAACGCCGCCAAGGATCTGGCTTCTGAATTTGAAGCGTACTGCGGAGTCACCATTAAATGCGTCAATGACCGCACCGCGGCAACCGACAAGGAAATACTTATAGGCATGACCTCCCGCGAGGAGTCCGCCCCCATAAAGGATACGGTGGGACTTGACTACATCATTAAGGCAGTCGGTCACAAGATCGTCATCGGCGCTCGCTCCGAAACCGCTACAGGTATCGCTCTTGACACATTTGTGTCCGATTTTCTGTCGGGCGTCTACAGCAACACCTTCCGCATTTCAAGCAATTACGATGCGTCCGCCTCTGGCACTATCGTCCTCAAGGACAGCTACGATCCCACCCTCACCGAGGGCGCGGACCTGAGAATTATGTCCTTCAATATTCTCGCGGAGCTGTGGGATGACAAGGCAAAGGAAACTATGCCCGGCCGTGACAAGCACACCGTTGCCCTCATTCTTTCGTATATGCCCGACGTTGTGGGACTTCAGGAGACCACCGCGCTGTGGTATTCACTGCTTGAGCCTCAGCTTGACGGAATATACAAATTCGCAAGCTATACCGTGCCCAACGGCAAGACCAATTACTCCACGCTTATGTACAACATACACACCACCGAGCTTATCGAGTGCAAGACTACCCTGTACACAGTCCGCAACAGTGACAATATGCGTCACCTGACCTGGGCGCGCTTCCGCCGCAAATCCGACGGCGCGGAATATATTGTTTCCTGCACTCACTGGGATATCACTCACGAAAAGCGTCTTGTTCAGTGGGAGGAAAACGCCAACCTTATCAACGAGCTTTACGCAAAGTACAAGCTGCCCATATTCGCAACGGGCGACTATAACTCCAACGAGCAGGATCTGTTTGCCAACTTTATTAAAAAAACGGGCATGGAAGATCCCAAATATGTAGCGAAAACTATAGTTAACCCCGGCAAGACCACGCACACCTTGGGTTCCAAAGCCTCCGATTCCGAGCTTTGCATCGACCACATCGCAGTTACCCCCGGTCAGGACATTCTGTTCTACAACAGACTTACCTGCCCCACCGCCACCGACGCCTCCGATCACTGCCCCATCTATATAGACGTTAAATTAAATAAATGAAAATAAAAGTAAAAAACGTCAGCTATGATTACGTGGCATCACTGCCCCCACCGCCGCACATAAAGCCCAAAAAGCCCAATATACTGTTTCGCACTTTGCTGAAAATCGTATCCACCCCCGACCTTATAGCGACAAAATTCAAATGCCAAAAGATCGGCATGGAAAAGCTGGGACGGCGGGAACCGGCACTGATACTGATGAACCATTCAAGCTTTATTGACTTGAAAATAGCGTCGTCAATACTTTATCCCCGCCCCTTCAACATTGTGTGCACCTCGGACGGCTTTGTGGGCAAAAAGTGGCTGATGCGGCAGCTTGGCTGTATCCCAACTCAAAAATTCGTCAGCGACCTGACGCTGATACGCGATATAAAGCACGCTCTGCACGATAAGCACTGCTCGGTGCTTATGTACCCCGAGGCAGGCTACAGCTTCGACGGCACCGCAACGCAAATACCCGACACCGTGGGCAAGTTTCTTAAAATGATGAACGTACCCGTCATTATGATAAAAACCTACGGCGCGTTCACTCGAGACCCGCTTTACAACGGGTTGCAGCTGCGCCGAGTCAAGGTGTCGGCAACTATGGAGTATCTGCTGTCTCCCGAGGATATACGCGAAAGAACGTCGGATGAGCTTAACGAAATACTGCGAGAGCAGTTCACCTTCGACAGCTTCCGCTGGCAACAGCAAAACAACGTGCGCGTCACAGAAAAGTTCCGCGCCGACGGACTTGAGCGAGTGCTGTATAAATGCCCACACTGCCTCGCCGAGGGACAAATGCAGGGACTTGGAACAACGCTCACCTGCCGCGCCTGCGGCAAGGTCTACACACTGGACGAGTTAGGTCAGATGCGTGCCGAGAGCGGCGGCAGCGAATTTTGCCACATCCCAGACTGGTTTCGCTGGCAACGGGAATGTGTGCGTCAAGAAGTGGAAAATGACCGATACGAGCTGCACACAGACGTGGATATTTATATGCTTGTGGACACCAAGTGCTTGTACCGCGTAGGCACAGGCACGCTGACACACAACAAAAACGGCTTTGCACTGAACGGTTGTGACGGCAAGCTGAACTATTCTCAACCGACCACCGCGTCATATAGCCTTAACTCGGACTATTTCTGGTATGAAATAGGCGATGTCATAAGCATCGGCGACCGCCGCGCGCTTTACTACTGCTTCCCGCATACAAAAAACGTTGTCACCAAGGCTCGTCTTGCCGCAGAGGAGCTTTACAAACTGAATAAAAAATAACAAAAATATGCATACAGACCAACGGTATTTGATATTTAAAATTCACCGCTGGTCTGTTTTATTGCATATAATCACAAATTATGCATAAATATCTTGATATTATTCATAAAAATTCATGATTATTTTCATCACGAAGTTAATATTGCACAAATACAAATATAAATATAATGATTATTTTCACCAAAGTCACAAATATGAAAAAAATTTGCAAAAACTATTGCATAAATATTCGTGTTGTGTTATAATATTGCACATCAAGTTAATTACAGAAAGGCACATACCATGAAACCCGCAAAAAAGAAAGACATCAAGAAAGTCGTGCTCGCATATTCGGGCGGACTTGACACTTCTATAATAATTCCGTGGCTCAAGGAAAACTACAATAACCCCGAGATCATCGCCGTTTCCGGCAACGTAGGTCAGGCGGGTGAGCTTGAAGGCCTTGAAGAAAAGGCTATCAAAACAGGTGCTTCCAAGCTCTACATCGAAGACCTCACCAAGGAATTCCTTGAGGACTACGTATTCCCCTGCGTTCAGGCAGGCGCTCTTTACGAAGAGTACATGCTGGGCACCGCGTTCGCCCGTCCTCCCATCGCAAAGCGTGTAGCGGAGGTCGCACTTGCCGAGGGCGCGGACGCCATCGCGCACGGCGCCACCGGCAAGGGCAACGACCAGGTGCGGTTCGAGTTGGCCATCAAGCACTTCGCTCCCAATATGCCCATTATCGCCCCCTGGCGCGAGTGGGATATCAAATCCCGTGAGGAAGAGATCGACTACGCCGAGGCGCACAACATCCCCCTGAAGATCAGCCGCGAGACGAACTACTCCAAGGACAAGAACCTCTGGCACCTCAGCCATGAGGGTCTCGACCTTGAGGATCCCGCAAATGAGCCGCAGTACGACAAGCCCGGCTTCCTGGAGATGAGCGTATCTCCCTTCCAGGCGCCTGAGACCCCGACCGTCGTGACGCTCGACTTTGAAAAGGGCGTTCCCGTCGCCATTGACGGTGAGAAGATGAAGGCCTCCGACATTATCCGCAAGCTCAACAAGCT